>CAZGTK010000117.1:0-7306 GCA_964528415.1 uncultured Burkholderiales bacterium
CGAAGTTGAACGGGTAGATGTCCTGGTACTTCTTGGGCGGGTTCTCGGCGTACTGCACGGTGCCGTCCGGGCGCCAGCGGAACCACTCCGGATGCTGGCGGACGTAGGGGTGGTCCGGCGCGCACTGGAAGGCGACGTCGAGCGCGATCTCGATGCCCTGGCGGCGCGCCTCGGAAACCAGGAAACGGAAATCCTCCGCCGTGCCGAGCGCGGGATGGATCGCCTTGTGGCCGCCCTCGTCGCTGCCGATGGCCCACGGGCTGCCGACGTCGTCGGGGCCGGGGTCGAGCGTGTTGTTGCGGCCCTTGCGCTTGACGCGGCCGATCGGGTGGATCGGGGGCAGGTAGAGCACGTCGAAGCCCATCGCCGCGACGTAGGGCAGGCGCGCGGCGACGTCGCGCAGCGTGCCGTGGCGGCCGGGCTCCCGCGCCGCCGAGCGCGGGAACAGCTCGTACCAGGTGGAGAAGCGCGCCTTCGCGCGCTCCACCGTCACCGCCAGCTCCTTCGGGTAGGTCAGCGCCAGCGAGCGGTCGGCGTAGCGCATCGCCAGCTCGGCGAGCTCTTCGTCGAGGCCGATGCGCTTAAGCTCGTCGGCGCCGCGGTTGCCGGCCAGCCGCTCGGCCCAGCGCCGCAGGTGCTCGGCGTCCTCGCCGGCGGCGCGCTTGGAGGCGTCCTCGACCAGGCGCGCCCCGACCAGCGCCGCGATCGCGATGTCCTCGGGCTCGACGCGGCGGGCGAAATCGTGCCGCCACGACAGGAAGTGGTCGACCCAGGCGACGACGGTGTAGCGGTAGCGGCCGAGCCGCTCGACCGTGAACCTGCCGCGCCAGCGGTCGTTGCCGAGCGGCTTCATCGCCGTCTCGCGCCACTCGCGCTCGTCCTCGTGGCGCCAGGCGAGCCGGCAGGCGAGCACGTCGTGGCCGTCGGTGAAGGCGTCCGCCTCCACGGCGACCGACTCGCCGACGACGCGCTTGATCGGGTAGCGCCCGCCGTCGATTTCGGGCGCGACGCCCTCGATCACGACCCGCACGCGGCCGTCGACGGCGGTGGCGGCAGTCCTCGAATCGGCGCCGATGTCCATGGCGGTCCTCCCGGGCAGCGCCGGCGGCCTAGCCGGCGTGCCCGCCGTCGCTGGCGAGCAGCAGGATGGAAAGCGGCGGCAGCGTCAGCGTGAGCGAGTGATAGCGGCCCTGCGCCGGCACGGGCGAGGCCTCGACGCCGCCGAAGTTGCCCATGCCGCTGCCGCCGTAGAGCTCGGCGTCGCTGTTGAGCGCCTCGCGCCAGAAGCCGCCGCGCGGCACGCCGACCTGGTAGTTGAGGCGCGGCACCGGCGTGAAGTTGCACACCGCCGCCACCAGGCGGGCGCCGTCGCGTGACTTGCGCAGGAACGTGAGCACGCTGTTTTCCGAGTCGTGGCAGTCGATCCACTCGAAGCCGCCCTCGGCGAAGTCCACTTCGTACAGCGCCGGCTGGCGGCGGTAGAAGTGGTTCAGGTCCGCGACCCAGCTGCGCAGGCCGCGGTGGTCGGCGTACTGCTCGGCGACGTGCCACTCGAGGCTCTCGTCGTGCTGCCACTCGCGCCGCTGGCCGAACTCGCCGCCCATGAACAGAAGCTTCTTGCCCGGATGCGCCCACATGTAGCCGAGCAGCAGCCGCAGGTTGGCGAACTGCTGCCAGTTGTCGCCCGGCATGCGGCCGATCAGCGAGCCCTTGCCGTGCACCACCTCGTCGTGCGAGAGCGGCAGCACGAAGTTCTCGAAGAACGCGTACCAGATCGAGAACGTGAGCCGGTCGTGGTGGTACCTGCGGTGGATCGGGTCCTGCTTCATGTAGTCGAGCGTGTCGTGCATCCAGCCCATGTTCCACTTCATGCCGAAGCCGAGCCCGCCGAGGTAGACCGGGCGCGAGACCATCGGCCAGGCGGTGGATTCCTCGGCGATCACCTGCGTGTCCGGGTGGTCGCGGTAGACGGCCTCGTTCAACGTGCGCAGGAACTCGATGGCGTCGAGGTTCTCCTTGCCGCCGTGGCGGTTCGGGATCCACTCGCCCTCCTTGCGGCCGTAGTCGAGATAGAGCATCGAGGCCACCGCGTCCACGCGCAGGCCGTCGATGTGGTAGCGCTCGAGCCAGAACAGCGCGCTGGAGAGCAGGAAGCCGCGCACCTCGTTGCGGCCGTAGTTGAAGATGTAGCTGTTCCACTCGGGATGGAAGCCCTGCTTGCGGTCGGCGTGCTCGTACAGGAAGGTGCCGTCGAAGTAGTGCAGGCCGTGCTCGTCGCTCGGGAAATGCGACGGCACCCAGTCGAGGATGACGCCGATGCCGTGGCGGTGCAGCGTGTCCACCAGGTACATGAAGTCCTGCGGCGTGCCGTAGCGCGCGGTGGGCGCGAAGTAGCCGGTGGTCTGGTAGCCCCACGAGCCGTAGAACGGATGCTCGGTGATCGGCAGCAGCTCGACGTGGGTGAAGCCCATGTCGCGCGCGTACTCTGCCAGCGGCTGGGCGATCTCGCGGTAGGAGAGCGAGCGGTTGCCGTCCTCGGGCACCCTTCTCCAGGAGCCGAGGTGAACCTCGTAGATCGACATCGGCGCATCGAGCGCGTTGTGCGCGGCGCGCGTGTTCATCCACTCCTCGTCGCCCCACTCGTAATCGAGCGACCAGGCGCGCGAGGCGGTGCGCGGCGGCGCCTCCCACCAGAACGCGAACGGATCGCCCTTGTCGACGCGGTAGCCGTCGTGCCGGGAGACGATGTGGTACTTGTAGCTGTCGCCGCGGTTGACGCCCGGCACGAAGCCCTGCCAGATGCCGGAGCCGTCGCCGCGCACGGCGAGCGGGTGGGCCTCGGGGTTCCAGCCGTTGAAGTCGCCGATCACGGACACGCTGCGCGCGTTCGGCGCCCACACGCCGAAGCGCGCGCCGTCGGCGTTGCCCTCGCGCGCGAGGTGGCAGCCCAGGCGCTCGTAGAGGCGGCCGTGGGTGCCTTCCCTGAAAAGGTAAACGTCGTGGTCGCTCAGCATCCGGATTCTCCGTTGTTGCGGCGGGCGGCGGTCATCGCGGTCTGCGCGCGCTGCGATGGACTCGCGCGCGGCCGGGGTCTTGCTGGCGGCGGAAGGACCGCGAAGATGGCACTACGGGATTCGCTGGGCGGGAGCTGCAGCGCCCGGCGCGGCGCCTTCCCTGATCACTCAGTTGAACGCCCGCACGGCGGTTGCGACACGCTTCGACTATAGCATAGCGGCCTCGCCCCGAGCCACCCGGCGGGCCCGCGCGGCCTGGCCCGAAATCCCTATAATCCGCGCATGCCCGAGCCATGGTCGCCTCCCGCCGTCGTCGATCGCTGTCGCGAGGCCGCGCTCGCGTTGCTGCGCGCCAACACGGTTCCCGAGGGCGTCCTCGCCGCCAGCCCGTCGCGGCGCGCGTTCCAGAAGAGCTATCACGCGGTGTTCGCGCGCGATGCGGCGATCTGCGCGCTGGCCATGCTGCGAAGCGGCGAACCCGCGCTCGTCGAAGGGGCGCGCAGCAGCCTCGTGTTCCTGTCCCGACATCAGGCCGACAACGGGCAGATCCCCAAGTTCGTCCTGCCGGCCCGGTCCGACGCGGACTTCTGGTACGTCGGCTGCATCGACGCGACGCTGTGGTGGCTGATTGCGCTCAAGCATTTCTCGCGCCACGTGCCGGATGAGCAGCCCGAGCGCCGCCTCGGCGCGGAGATCGGCCGCGCGATCCATTGGCTGCACTGCCAGGAGCATCCGCGCCTCGCGTTGCTCACGCAGAACGAGGCGAGCGACTGGGCCGACATCATGCCGCGCTCCGGTTTCGTGCTCTACACCAACGCGCTCTGGTACCACGTCAAGCGGCTCTACCGGCTGCCGCGCGCGGCCGAGACGCGACACCACTTCAACCACCTGTTCCATCCGTTCGCGGGCGAGCTGCCGGAGTACCGCCGGCTGCGGCTGCTGGGGCACTTCGTGCGCAACCGCGCGAAGGCGCGCGACCTCTACCTGTCGTTCGTCAACTTCTCGTTCTGGGGCGAGGAGGGCGACGTCTTCGGCAACCTGCTGGCGATCCTGCTCGGGCTCGCGCCGGGCGCGCGCGCGCGCTCGATCGTGCGCGCGCTGCGCGCCGCGAAGGTGGACGAGCCCTGGCCGGTGCGCGCGACGGTGACGCCGATCGAGCCGGATTCGCCGCTGTGGCGCGCCTATATGGGGCGCCACCGGCAGAACCTGGCATGGCAGTACCACAACGGCGGCGCCTGGCCGATGCTGGGGGGATTCTGGGTCATGGCGCTGGCGGCGCTGGGGGAGACCGCGGCGGCGCGCGCCGCGCTCGTGCGGCTCGCGGAAGCCAACGCCGTCAACGGGTTCGAGTTCAACGAGTGGTTCCACGGCCGCACCGGCGAGCCGATGGGCATGGCCGGGCAGTCGTGGAGCGCGGCGGGGTTCCTGCTGGCGCAGGCGGCGCTCGCCGCCAGGATTTTCTGAGCGGCCTATACTCTGAGTGAGTCCGGCGGCACCGCCGCACGGGCGCAGTCGCGGAGGAGGCGTTCCCATGGCGGCGCGAGTGTTGCTGTATGCCGGCGAGGCGCTGGCGCGGTACGGCTTTCCCGAGGGCCACCCGTTCGGCACCGACCGCCAGCAGGCGTTCCTGCGGGAGGCGACGCGGCAGGGCCTGCACGCCGCGGCCGCGCTGCGCGAGCCGGTCGCCGCGACGCGCGACGACCTCGAGCGCTTCCATACGCCCGACTACGTGGAGCTGGTGGAACGGCTGTCGCGCGACGGCGGCGGGCTGCTCGACTACGGCGACACCCCGGCGTTCCCCGGCGTGCTGGAGGCCGCCTCGACCGTCGTCGGTTCCGCGCTCGATGGCCTGCGCCGCCTGATGGACGGCGAGTGCCGGCGCACGTTCCAGGCGATCGGCGGCCTGCACCACGCGCGCCGCTCGCGCGCCGCGGGCTTCTGCGTGTTCAACGACACCGGCGTGCTGATCGAGACGCTGCGGCGCGACTACGGGGTGCGGCGGGTCGCCTACGTCGACATCGACGTGCACCACGGCGACGGCGTGTTCTACGCCTTCGAGGACGACCCCGAGGTGGCGGTGGTCGACATCCACGAGGACGGCACCTTCCTGTATCCGGGCACCGGCCACCCCCGCGAGACCGGCAAGGGCGCCGCGGCGGGCACCAAGCTCAACCTGCCGCTGCCGCCGGGCGCGGGCGACCGCGAGTTCCTGCTCGCGTGGGACGTGGCGGAGCAGTTCCTGCGCCGGTTCGCGCCGGAGTTCATCATCCTGCAATGCGGCGCCGACAGTCTGGCGGGCGACCCGCTCGCGCACCTGCGCCTGACCGCCGCCGCGCACGCGTACGTCGCGCGCCGGCTGACCGCGCTGGCGGAGGCCACAGCGGGCGGACGCCTGATGGCGCTCGGCGGCGGCGGCTACAGCCGATCGAACCTCGCGCGGGCGTGGACCGCGGTCCTGAAGGAACTGGTCGAGGGCCCCTGAGCCCGCGCGCTGCGCGCACCATCGTTGCGCATCGGCGCTGCGGAGCGCACCGCCAAAGCGCAGCGCGCGCGCAAAAACCTTGCACCGTGAGAGCTTTTCCGCGGTCACGGCGCGGCATGGAGCTTGCTAAATCTACGGCCGAAGGCGACCTGCCCCGATCCGTGCCGGCGCCGCTTGGAGGAATTTCGCGATGAGCTTTGCCCGCTGCTTGCGGGAGCTGGGAGCCGACGGCGCCGCGACCGGCCTCAGCGAGGACGAAGCGCGCCATCTGTTCGGCGCCATGCTCGACGGCGGCGTTCCCGAGATGGAGCTCGGCGCCCTGCTCGCGACGCTGCGGCACAAGGCGCTCGACCTCAACGAGCTGTTCGGCTTCTATCGGGCGCTGGCGGAGCGCACCTCGCGCCTCGCGCTGCCCGAAGGGGGCCTGCGTCCCGTCGTGCTGCCCGCGTACGGCGCAACGCGGGAATATCCCAACCTGTTGCCGCTGGTGGCGCTGCTGCTGCGCCGCTTCGGGGTCCCGGTGCTGATCCACGGCACGCTGGAGAGCGCCGGCGGCACCGGCGCGGCGCGCGTGCTGCGCGAGCTCGGCATCCTGCCGAGCGCCGGCGTGATGCCGGCACAGCAGGCGCTGGCGGAGCAGGGCATCGCCTTTCTGCCGGTGGCGGCGCTCAACCCCGGGCTCGGCGCGCTGATCGCGTTGCGCGCGCGGCTGGGTTTCAAGACCGTCGCCTACACGATCGCCCGGCTCATCGCGCCGTTCGCCGGCGAGGGCTTCCGCGTCGTCGGCAGCTGCGACGCCGGCGAGCGCGCGACCATGCGCGAATTCCTGCTGTCCTCGGGGGCGCGCGCGCTGCTGCTCGAGCTGACCGAGGGCGAGCCGTTCGCCAATCCCGAACGGCGGCCGCAGCTGGAGTACATCGGCGAAGGCGACGCGCGGCTGCTGTTCGAGAACGAGCTGGGCGCCGTGCGCGGCGGCCCGCCGGTGGCCGCGGACGCGGCGTCGACCGCGGCGTGGACCCGGCATGCGCTGGCGGGGGAGGCGCCGATCCCGCTTCCGATCGTGAATCAGGTGGCGTGCTGCCTGTTCGGCGCCGGCTACACCGACGACATGAACCAGGCCAAGGCCGTCGTCGCGGTCGAAACCCGGACCCATGCCGCGGCATAGCCATATACGTTTCAATAAGTTGCCGACGCCCCAATAGGCGAGCAATTTACTCAACCATTGTCCGGCGGGGCACGATCGCATAGAATCGCGGTCTTTCTCCCCGTCCACAACAAACCCCAAAGGAGACCTCCCGATGGAACACAAGCTTCCAGATCTGCCCTATGCCATGGACGCGCTGGCGCCGACGATTTCGAAGGAGACGCTCGAGTTCCACTACGGCAAGCACCATCAGGCGTACGTGACCAACCTCAACAACCTGATCAAGGGCACCGAGTTCGAGAACGCGTCGCTCGAGGACATCGTCAAGAAGGCGCCCGCGGGCGGCGTGTTCAACAACGCCGCCCAGGTGTGGAACCACACCTTCTACTGGAACTCGATAACACCAAAAACAAACAACAAACCCGCCGGCGCGCTGGCGCAGGCCATCGACAAGAAGTGGGGCTCGTTCGACGCCTTCAAGGAGGCGTTCAACAAATCCGGCGCCGGCAACTTCGGCTCGGGCTGGACCTGGCTGGTGAAGAAGCCGGACGGGTCGGTGGACATCGTCACTACGTCGAACGCGGCCACGCCGCTCACGACCGCCGACAAGGCGCTGCTGACCTGCGACGTGTGGGAGCACGCCTACTACATCGACTACCGCAACGC
>CAZGTK010000118.1:0-7277 GCA_964528415.1 uncultured Burkholderiales bacterium
GGCCTGACGCTGGCGGAGACCGTCGAGCACGTGGTCGAGGCGAGCGGGCTTGCGGGCCGCTACCGCGGCGAGCGCGAGGGCCAGGACCGGCTCGAGAACCTCGGGGAACTGGTGAACGCGGCCAGCGCGTTCGCCGACGAGTCGGACGAGAACGACCTGACGGCGTTCCTGGCCCACGCTTCGCTGGAGGCGGGCGAGCACCAGGCCGGGGTCGGCGACGACGCGCTGCAGCTGATGACGGCGCACTCGGCCAAGGGCCTGGAATTTCACAGCGTCTTCATCACGGGGCTGGAGGAGGGCCTGTTCCCGCACGAGAACAGCTTCCTCGACCCGGGCGGCCTCGAGGAGGAGCGGCGCCTGATGTACGTCGCGCTGACCCGTGCGCGCCGCCGGCTTTACCTGAGCCTCGCGCAAAGCCGCATGCTGCACGGCCAGACACGGTACAACGTGGCCTCGCGCTTCCTGCAGGAGGTCCCGGCCGATCTGCTGAGGAACGTCGGCGGCGGGGCCGCGGCACCCGCGGCCGCGCGGGAGCCGGCGGTGGCGCCGACCGTGCACTGGCGGCGCGGCGCGGAGCCGGTGTTTCCGCTGCCGGCGGAGGGGGAGGCCTGGCACGTCGGCCAGAGCGTGCTGCACCCGAAGTTCGGCCGCGGCGTCATCGTCAACTGCGAGGGCCGCGGCCCCGACGCGCGCGTGCAGGTGCGCTTCAGCGACGCCGGCATGAAGTGGCTGGCGCTCGCCTACGCCAAGCTGGTGCCCGCTTAGGGTAACGGGTAAAGAGTAATGGGTGGTGGGCGATGGGTGTTGCTCATTCCCCATTCCCCATCGCTCATCACGCGTTCGCCATCACCCGGTACCCGCCGCCGGCGCCTCCTGGCCGGCGACGAAGATGTCGCGGTAGCTCACGTAGATCGAAGCGAACACCACCGGCACCAGAATCACGAGGCCCAGCGCCGCCGGGATCAGCGCCACGAAACCCAGCGCCATCAGGATGGTGGCGTAGACGGTCAGCGGCAGGATGTTGGCGAGACAGGCGCCGAACGAGAGCTTCATCGAGGCGAACGGCAGCATGCCGGCGAAGACCACCAGCAGCGGCGCGAACCACACCGCCATCACCAGCGGCACCGACAGCGCCGCCGCCGTGAGCAGCGCGATCATGAGCCCCCGCGGCATCGGCGGGACGGCGCCGCCTTCGCTGCCCTGGACCGCCTGCACGAACTCCTGCAGCGCCGCTCCGCCCATGACCTGAACGACGCCGTCGATCACGACCTGGCCCACGAGATAGACGCCGCCCACCGTCACCAGCGCGCTGGTGCCGCGGCGGAAGCCTTCCAGCAGGTAGGCGGGCAGCAGCGGGCGGCCCTGGTCGAGCGCCTCGGCGCCGAGCATGACGCCGGCCAGGAACACCGGCGAGAGCAGGTAGAACACCAGCACGCCGAGGTACGGCACCATCGACAGCACGATGCCGATCGCCATCAGCGTGGTGCACACCAGGATCCAGTTGAGCGGACTCTTGCGGAACAGCGCGAAGCCGCGGACGATCCAGTCCCAGCCGGCGGCGGGCGGCAACTGCCTCACCTGCAACATTCCTCGTTTTCCCCCAAAGCCGGCGCGCGATTCGGCGCGCCCTATTCATTCTAGACCCACAGGCGCGAGCGCCGCGGCATGGCCGCGATGTGCGTCTGCAGGATGCGCTTGCAATGCTCCGGATCCTTGGCGTGCGTAAGCGGTCCCTCGCGCGGGAAATGCAGGTCGTGGAGCCGGGAGATCCAGAACCGCAGTGCCGCCGCGCGCAGCAGGATCGGCCAGGCGCCGCGCTCGATCGCGTTGAGCGGCCGCACGGCATGATACGCGGACAGCAGCGCGCGCACGCGCGCCTCGTCCAGGTCCGCGCCGTCCGCGAGGCACCAGTCGTTGGCGGCGATGGCGACGTCGTAGAGCAGCACGTCCGTGCAGGCGAAATAAAAGTCGATGACGCCGGAGACGCGGGCGTCCTCGAAGAAGACGTTGTCGAGAAATAGGTCGGCGTGGATCGCGCCGCGCGGCAGGTCCTGGAAGCGGTACAGCGACTGCACGCGCAGCTCCTCCGTGAGCAGCGCGGCGTCCTCCGCGGGCAGCACGGCCGCCACCTTGGGCGCGGTCTCGCGCCACCATTTCGGCCCGCGCGGGTTCTCCAGCCGGCCCGCGTAGGTGCTCGCGGCGAGGTGGATCTCGGCGAGCACCGTGCCGACGGCGGCGCAGTGCTCCGCGCTCGGCCGCGTCACCGGCCGTCCCGCCAGGAAGCTCACCAGCGCGGCCGGCTTGCCGTTCAGCTCGCCGAGCGTGCGGTCGTCGAGCGCGGCGATCGGCCGGGCGCTGGGCACGCCGTGGTCGGCCAGGTGCGCCATCAGGCCGAGGTAGAACGGCAGCTCGACGACGGTCAGCTTCTCGAACAGGGTCAGGACGAAGCGGCCCTGCGTCGTGGTGACGAAATAGTTGGTGTTCTCGATGCCCTCGGCGATGCCCTCCAGCGCAACGAGCGATCCGACCGCGTAGCGCCTCAGCCAGAGCGCCAGCTCCTCCGGCTGCACCGGGGTGAACACCGACATGCCGGGACTAGAAGCGGTGGATGACCCACATCGGCGGGCTCAGGCCCGGATCCGGCGAGTCGCGGCGGATGAACTGCCCGTTACCCTGGAAATCGATCAGGTAGTAGGGGGGGCCGACGCGCGGCGTGACCCGGATCATGTAGAGCTGGCCGCCGATGCGGTACTCCTCGACCTGCTCCTCGCCGCGCTGGTAGATCGTGACCTCCGGCTCCAGCGCGGGGTTCGGCTCCAGGCCGGGCGGCGGCGGCGGCGGCGCCTCGAGCTGCTCGGAGCCGGGCGGCGCCTGGGCGCCGGCGGTCAGGGTGAACGCAAGGGCGGCCGCGAGGGCGCACGCGCGGGCCAGCAGACGGCGGTTCATGGATTCCTTCCGATGCCCGCGGCGGCGGGCGCAATGACCAGCGCCAATTATAGCGCCCCGGCGCTGCGGCGCAGCAGCGGTCAAAAACGACCCGCCGCCGGCGTCACAGGCTCAGCTGCATCTCGCGCTCGGCGGCGGAAGGCTCGAAGCCGCGGGTCTCGTAGTAGCGGAAGATCGCTTCCACCACCTTCTCGGGCTCGTCGATGATCTGCATGAGATCCATGTCGCCCGCGTCGATCATGCCCTCGCGCACCAGCGTGCCGCGGAACCAGTCGAGCAGCCCGCGCCAGTAAGGCTCGTGCACCAGGATGATCGGAATGCGGCGCGACTTGCCGGTCTGCACCAGCGTCAGCGCCTCCATCAGCTCGTCGAGCGTGCCGAAGCCGCCGGGCATCACGACCCAGGCGGTGGCCGCCTTGACGAACATGTACTTGCGCGCGAAGAAATGACGGAAGGTCTGCGAGATGTTCTGGAACGGGTTGCCGTGCTGCTCGTGCGGCAGCTGGATGTTGAGACCGACGCTCGGCGACTTGCCGAAGTAGGCGCCTTTGTTGGCCGCCTCCATCACGCCGGGCCCGCCGCCGGAGATGACGCTGAAGCCGGCGTCGGAGAGCAGCCGGGCGATCTTCTCGGTCAGCGCGTAGTACGGATTGTCGGGCGTGACGCGCGCGCTGCCGAACACCGACACCGCCGGCGTGATCGTGGCGAGGCGTTCCGTCGCCTCGACGAATTCTGACATAATCCCGAACACCCGCCACGACTCGCGGGCGGACCACGCCTTCTTGATGTCTTCCGCGCCCGCCAGGGACGGGAGCTTTTGGCTCGAATCCATACCGGTTTCCTCGAAGGGTTCTGCTTTCCGTGAAGACTCTGCTGCTGGTGGACGGCTCGTCCTACCTTTACCGCGCGTTCCACGCCCTGCCGGATCTGCGCAATCCCGCGGACGAGCCCACCGGCGCCATCTACGGCGTGCTGAACATGCTGCGCCGGCTGCGCAAGGAGTATAGCGCCGATTATCTCGCGTGCGTCTTCGACGCCAGGGGCAAGACCTTCCGCGACGACCTCTATCCGGACTACAAGGCGCACCGGCCGCCGATGCCGGAGCCGCTCGCGCAGCAGGTCGCGCCGCTCAAGCAGGCGATCGAGGCGATGGGCTGGCCGCTGCTCGAGGTGGAAGGCGTCGAGGCCGACGACGTCATCGGCACGCTGGCGCGCGAAGCCGAGCAGAAAGGCATGCGCTGCGTCATCTCCACCGGCGACAAGGACCTGACCCAGCTGGTGACGCCGCAGGTCGAGCTGGTCAACACGATGTCGAACGAGACGCTCGACGAAGCGGGCGTGCAGAAGAAGTTCGGCGTGCCGCCGGCAAAGATCCTCGATTACCTGACGCTCATCGGCGACGCCGTGGACAACGTGCCGGGCGTGGAGAAGGTGGGGCCGAAGACCGCGCTCAAGTGGCTCGAGCAGTATGGCTCGCTCGAGGGCGTGCTCGCGAACGCCGCCGACGTCGGCGGCAAGGTCGGCGAGAACCTGCGCAAGGCGGCCGACTGGCTGCCGCAGGCGCGCGAGATCCTGACGGTGAAGCGCGACGTCGTGCTGCCCGCGCGCGTCGAGGACCTGGCGCCGCGCGACGCCGACGCGCATGCCCTGCGCGAGCTGTTTCGTCGCTTCGACTTCAAGACCTGGCTGCGCGAGCTCGACGCCGGCGGCGAGCAGGCGGCCGTCGCGGAGCCCGCGCCGGACGCGTCGGCGGCGGCGATCGCGCGCGAGTACGAAACCGTGCTCACGCGCGAGCAGCTGGACGCTTGGCTCGCCCGCGTCGACGCGGCCGCGCTGACCTGCGTCGACACCGAGACCACGAGCCTCGATCCGCTGCGGGCGAAGCTGGTCGGCATGTCCCTCGCGGTGGAGCCCGGCCGGGCGGCCTACATCCCGCTCGCCCACCGCTATCCCGGCGCGCCCGACCAGCTCGACTTCGACGCCACGCTCGCCCGGCTCAGGCCGTGGCTGGAGGACGCATCGAAGCCGAAGCTCGCGCAGCACGCCAAGTACGACACCCACGTCTTCGCCAATCACGGCATCGCGCTTGCCGGCATCGCGCACGACACCCTGCTCGAGTCCTACGTGCTGGAAAGCCATCGCCCCCACGACATGGACAGCCTCGCGGAGCGGCACCTCGGCGAGAAGACCATCGCCTACGAGGAGGTGTGCGGCAAGGGCGCGAGCCAGATCGGCTTCGACCAGGTGGACCTGGAGCGCGCCACCGCGTACGCCGCGGAGGACGCCGACATCACGCTGCGGCTGCACGAAGCGCTGTATCCGCGCATCGAGGCGCAGCCGACGCTCGCCTTCGTCTACCGCGACCTCGAGCTGCCGACCCTGCGCGTGCTGTTCGCGATGGAGCGACACGGCGTGCTGGTGGACGCGAAGCTGCTGGAAGCGCAGAGCGCCGAGCTCGGCAAGAAGATGGCGGCGCTGGAGCAGGACGCCCACCTCGCCGCCGAGCAGCCGTTCAACCTGAACTCGCCGAAGCAGATCCAGGAGATCCTCTTCACGAAGCAGGGCATCAAGCCGATCAAGAAGACGCCGTCGGGGGCGCCGTCGGTGGACGAGGACGTGCTGCAGCAGCTCGCCCTCGACCACCCGCTGCCGAAGCTGATTCTCGAGTACCGCGGCCTGGCAAAGCTCAAGTCCACGTACACCGACAAGCTGCCGCGCATGGTGAACGCGGCGACCGGCCGCGTGCACACCAACTACGGCCAGGCCGTGGCGGTGACCGGCCGCCTGTCGAGCAACGACCCCAATCTGCAGAACATCCCGATCCGCACGCCGGAAGGCCGGCGCATCCGCGAGGCGTTCATCGCGCCGCCGGGCTGCCATATCGTCTCCGCCGACTACTCGCAGGTGGAGCTTCGGATCATGGCGCACATCTCGGGGGACGCGGGCCTGCTGCAGGCGTTCGAGGCGGGCGAGGACATTCATCGGGCCACCGCGGCCGAGGTATTCGGCGCCGCGCTCGACCAGGTCACGCCGGAGCAGCGCCGCTACGCGAAGGTGATCAACTTCGGCCTCATCTACGGCATGTCGGCGTTCGGCCTGGCGAGCCAGCTCGGCATCGAGCGCTCGGCGGCGCAGACCTTCATCGACCGCTACTTCGACCGCTTCACGGGCGTCGCGCAGTACATGCAGCGCGTGCGCGAGGAAGCGCGGGAGAAGGGTTACGTCGAAACCGTGTTCGGCCGCCGCGTCTGGCTGCCGGAGATCCGCGGCGGCAGCGGGCCGCGGCGGCAGGCCGCGGAGCGGCAGGCGATCAACGCGCCGATGCAGGGCACCGCCACCGACCTGGTGAAGCTCGCGATGATCGCGGTGCAGGCGTGGATCGAAAATGGCGGGCTCGCCTCGCGCCTGATCCTGCAGGTCCACGACGAGCTGGTGCTGGAGGTGCCCGACGCCGAGCTGGAGCGCGTCAGGGCGGAACTGCCGCGGCTGATGGGCGGCGTGGCCGAGCTGCGCGTTCCGCTGCTCGTCGAGGTCGGCGTCGGGCGCAACTGGGACGAGGCGCACTGACCCCCGCGGCTGGCGGCGCGGTTCGCTGCCGTGTTGTAATGAACGCAGGCTTCGCCGGTCGGGCGAAGGCGACGAGGTGAGCCCATGAACGATCCATCCCATCCCGCGATCCCGCGGCCGGACGCCGGTGATTTCGGCGTCCCCCAGCGGCGCGCGTTCGACCGCGCCGCGTTCGACCGCGCCGTGACCGCGCTGCTGGAAGCGTGCGGCGTGCCGCCTGAAGGCGCCCACATGGGCCGCACGCCCGAGCGCGTCGGCGCGCTGTGGGAACGGCGGCTGCTGGGCGGCTACGGCGTCGATCCGGCGGCGGCGCTCGGCGACGGCTTCGAGGACGACGGCCGCGACATGGTGATCGTGCGCGGCATCGCGGTGCACGGGGTGTGCCCGCACCACCTCGTGCCTTTTCGCGGCGTCGCCCACGTCGCCTACATGCCCGGCGGGCGCCTGCACGGCTTCTCGCGCATCGCCAAGATGGTGGACGCCATCGGCCACCGATTCACCTACCAGGAGTGGATGACCCGCGACATTGCGCGGGCGCTGATGAGCTACGGCCGCGCCCGCGGCGCGGCCTGCGTCATCGACGCCGAGCAGCTGTGCCTGCTGCTGGGCGAGGACCGCCGCGGCGACGAGCGCGTGCGCACCCAGGCGTTCACCGGCTGCTTCAGCGGCGAGGAGTCGCTGCGCCAGGAGTTCCTGCGCGGAATCGGCGCGCCGGCGGACTGAGCGGCGCCGGCGCCGTCACTTCACCGCGCCAAACACCTTCT
>CAZGTK010000119.1:0-7160 GCA_964528415.1 uncultured Burkholderiales bacterium
TGCGCCTCGGCATGAAGCTGCAAAGCGATCCAACGGTAATCTACGGGATGGGCGAAGACTTCGACGGCGACCTGCGCAAGCGCGACCTCGGCAGCGATACCCCGTTCAACACGTACACGCGCGCCGGCCTTCCGCCGACGCCCATCGCAATGCCCGGTCGAGCGTCGCTGGCTGCGGCGACGCAACCGGCGGAAACTGGGGCGCTGTACTTCGTCGCACGCGGAGACGGTAGCTCCGTGTTCTCGAAGACGCTCGACGAGCATAACCAGGCGGTCAACCGCTACCAGCGACGCAGGACCGGGCCCTAGGGAGCGCGGCGATACGGGGATGGAGAAGCGCGGAAAATTCGTCACCCTTGAAGGCATCGACGGTGCCGGGAAGAGCACACACATCGGCTGGCTTCAGGAGCGACTGAAGGCACACGGCGTCGAGGTCGTTCTGACGAGGGAGCCGGGCGGCACGCCGCTCGGCGAGGCGTTGCGGGAACTGGTCATCGGGCGGGAGATGGATCCGGAAACCGAGACGCTGCTCATCTTCGCGGCCCGGCGGGAGCATCTGGCGCGCGTGATCGAACCGGCGCTGGCGCGAGGCACGTGGGTCGTCTGTGACCGGTTCACCGACGCCACCTTCGCCTACCAAGGCGGGGGAAGGGGTGTGCCGGTCGCCCGAATTGCGGCCCTCGAGGCGTGGGTTCAAAGGGGGCTGCAGCCGGACCTCACGTTGCTCTTCGACGTTCCCGAGGCGGTCGCCCAGGGGCGCATGAGCGCGAGCCGAAATCTCGACCGGTTCGAGCGCGAGCGCGCGGAGTTCCACGCGGCGGTGCGGCGCGCCTACCTCGCGCGGGCCGCGGCTGAGCCGCGCCGGATACGAATCATCGACGCGTCCCAGACGATCGACGCGGTCAGGAATTTACTTGAAGAACATATCGCATTACTATGTAAATAATGATTTTACCATGGCATGAAAGCACATGGCAGCGACTGACCTCCACCCCCCGGGGCGGTGCGCACGCCTACCTGCTTCACGGCCCAGTCGGGACCGGCAAGCAGCGACTGGCGCAGGCCTTTGTGGCTTGGCATCTGTGTGAAGCCGCGCAGCCCAGCGCGCGGCGGCCCTGCGGTTCCTGCGATGCGTGCCGATGGACGGAGCAGGGGATGCACCCGGACCTGCGCGTCGTGGCGCCGGAAGCGGACGGCGAGGATGGCGGCGGACAGGACGACGGGAAGGGGCGCCCGCCGAAACGCGCACGGCAGCAGGTCACGGTCGATCAGGTGCGGGCGCTCGGCGATTTTCTCTCCGTATCGCCTCATCGCGGCCGGGCGAAGGTCGTGCTCATCGCTCCCGCAGAGTCCATGAACCCGCAGGCCGCGAACGCGTTGCTGAAAAGCCTTGAGGAGCCTCCGCCCGACACCGTGTTCATCTTGGTGGCGCACCGCCCGCGCCAGCTCCCGGCCACGATCCTGAGCCGTTGCCTGCGGGTGCCGCTGCCGTTGCCGTCGCGCGCGGATGCCGAGGCGTGGCTTTCGGCGAGGGGGCTGAGCGAAGCGGCCGAGTGGCTGGCGAATGCGGGCGGCGCACCGTTGCTTGCGGAAGAGCTGTCCGCGCAGCCGGCCGAGCAGCGCCCGGTTCTCCTGAAATTGCTGGTCAATCCCGCCGGCATCGATCCGGCCAGGGATGGCGGCAGCCTGGAGCGCGGCGATCTGCTGAGCCTCGTCGACTGGCACCAGAAGTGGTGCTGTGATCTCCTATATGCCAGCATGCAGGTCCCGGTTCGCTACAACCTGGCGGCTGCCGCGGCGATTCGCCGACTGGCACCGACCGCCGATCCCGTCGCGCTCGCCGCCCACTGGCGGGAGACGACCGGGTTTCGTCGCTTGGCGAGACACCCCCTCAACCCGCGGCTCTTTTGCGAGGATCTGCTGGGCCGGTATCGCCGCGTTTTTCACCGACCGTGACGGCAAGGGCGGAGGCCGCCCCGCGGCGCCGCCGTCGCCCGAATCATTTTCCGCCCGAAGACCGATGCTCCTCGTCGACTCCCACTGTCACCTCAACTTTCCCGAGTTCGCGGGCAGAATCGGGGCGCTACAGGACCGCATGGCGCAGAACCGCGTTGCCTGCGCGCTTTGCATCAGCACGCGCCTGGAAACGTTTGAAGAGGTTTACGCCCTGGCGGCGGCGAACACGAATCTCTATGCCACCGTCGGCGTGCATCCGGACGAGCGCGACGCGCTTGACCCGGACGTCGACATGCTCGCCGCCCAAGCCGCTCGCCCCAAGGTGGTCGCGATCGGGGAGACCGGGCTCGATTACTACCGGGTCACTGGCGACCTCGAGTGGCAGCGGACACGTTTTCGGCGCCACATCCGCGCTGCCCGCGCCACGGGAAAACCGCTCGTGGTCCATACGCGCAACGCCGCGGCAGACACCCTGCGTCTGATGGCCGAAGAGGGCGCCGAGCGTGTCGGGGGGGTCATGCACTGTTTCACCGAAACGTGGGAGGTGGCCGAACGGGCGCTTGAGATGGGCTTCTACATTTCCTTTTCCGGGATCGTGACGTTCAAGAATGCCGGCGCCCTCAAGGACGTCGCCAAGCGGGTGCCGCTGGACCGGATTCTCGTCGAAACGGACGCACCCTACCTCGCCCCGGTCCCGTACCGCGGAAAGGTCAACGAGCCAGCCTACGTTTTGCACGTTGCCGAGGAGGTCGCCCGCCTGCGCGATCTGCCGCTGGAGGAGGTGGCCGCTGCCACGACCGATAACTTTTCGCGGCTGTTCGGGGTGTCGGTCGCGACCGTCGATAGGGTCTCCTGATGAAACGGTTTTCTTTTTTTATTGCTATACTTGTAACGGTTTTCTCATGCACCGCCGTAAATGCTCAAGGGACCTATGCGGAGATCCTGAGGGCCGTGGAAGGTGGCGATGTCGAGAGTGCGCGACGGCTGTTGGAGCGCGGCGCCCCCGCCGATGCGGTCGATGAGACCGGCACCACGCTGCTCGGGCTTGCCGCGCGCAGCGGCGATGTCGCCATGGTGGAGCTGCTGCTCGCCCGGGGAGCAAAAGTCGACGCCGCCAACGTGAATGGCGATACACCGATCCTGTGGGCGTCGCTCTACGGTCACGTCGATGTCGTGAAACGGCTGTATGCCAAAGGCGCGAAACTGGACCGTCCGGGCTGGAATCCGCTGCATTACGCGGCTTTTGGGGGGCATTTGGAGGTCATGAAGCTGCTGCTGGAGCTCGGCGTCAACGCCAACGTGCGCGCGGCAAACCAGTCCACGCCGCTCATCATGGCCGTTCGCAACCGCAAGGCCGACGCGGTGCGGCTGCTGCTCGACAAAGGCGCGAATCCGAACCTTGCCAATGATCGGGGCACGACGCCGCTCGGGTATGCGCTGGACCAGGGGTACCGGGAGATTGGCGAAATGCTGATCGCTCGGGGCGCGGATCGGTAAGGCCAGATTGCGCATAATGTATATTATGTCAAATATTGGATCCACCCGAGCCCAAGGCGTGCTGATCGGCCTGGCGCGTGCCGGCACCTGCCTCGCCCGCCGGACACCGGCCCCCAGGTACATCGGCTGATCGTGGCGTCGACCGAGCACGCTGACCCCCTGGTACTTTCGGTCGACGACTTCGCTTTCCGCGACCAGGTCGACATGGTGATCCGTGCGGCGCCGCTCGCCGCGTGGGTCAGCGTGACCAACGCCCTGATCCTGGTGTACGTGCTCTGGGGCGCCGTCGACGGCGCCATGCTGCTGGCTTGGCTCGCCGCCCTTGCCGCGGTGTTCGCGGCGCGGCTGCTGCTGCGATCCGCGTACATCCGCGCCAATCCGGGGCCCCGCGAGACCGAGGCTTGGGCCCGGCGACTGATTGCGACCGTCGCGCTGGCCGGTGTTTGCTGGGGCGCGCTCGGCAGCATCCTGTTTCCGGCCAGCGGCTCCGCGCACCAGATCCTGGTGTCGTTCGTCATTGCCGGCATGTCGGCCGGCGCCCTGGTACCGCTCTCCCCGCTGTTCACCGCCTACGCGTTGTACCTCCTCGGCGCCGTCACGCCGCTGGCCGTTACGCTGATCCTGCAGGGCGGCGAGGTTTATCCGGTGATGGGGCTGCTTTGCCTCCTGTACCTGGTTGGCCTGCTCATTTTCGGGCGCCAGTCCCACGTCTCGGTGCTGGAAACGCTGCGCCTTAAGTACGACAAGGAGCGTTTGATTGACGAACTGACCGCGGCGCGCGGGATGACCGAGGACGTCAACCGGGAACTGCAGCACGAGATCCGGGAACGCGAGCGCGCCGAAGAGGCCGAACGGCAGGAAAAGCAACGGCTGATGCTGCACGTGGCGCACACGCCGCTGGCGGTCATGGAGTGGGACCAGACGCTCACGATTCTTTCCTGGAATCCCGCGTCTGCCCGCATTTTCGGCTACGCGGAGCGGGACGCCCTTGGCAGATCGTTGCCCGAGCTGGTCTTCCGCGCCGACCAGCGCGAGGCGGCGAAGACGGCGCTTGCTGACCTTTTCCTCGGCCGCGGCGCCGCCCGGGAGGAGCATGAGAACGTGACCCGGGACGGTCGCAGCATCCTGTGCGAGTGGTACAACACGCCCCTGATCGACCACGAGGGCAACATCACCGGCGTCGCGACGCTGGTTCAGGACGTCACGGCCCGCAGGCTGCGCGAGGCCGAGATCGAGCATCGTGCCTACCACGATCCGCTCACCGGCCTGCCCAACCGCATCCTGCTGGCCGACCGCCTGAAAGTCATGCTGATTCAGGCCCGCCGCCGCCAGAGCAAAGTGGCCGTTCTGTTCGTCGATCTGGACGATTTCAAGCGCATCAACGACCAGCACGGACACGACGCGGGCGACCATGTCCTGAAATGCCTGGCCAGCCGCCTGCGCACGACCGTGCGCCAAGAGGACACCGTCGCGCGATACGGCGGCGACGAGTTCGTGATCGCGCTGGCCGGGATCGGCCGCGCCGAAGACGCCGCGGCCGTGGCGGTCAAGACCGTTCAGGTCCTCGCCGAGGCGATTCCGTATCACGGCCAGAGCCTGCGCGTGACGCCGAGCGTGGGCGTGAGCCTGTACCCGGACCACGCGGAATCGCCCGACATGCTGGTGAGCTTCGCCGACGCGGCGATGTACCGCGCCAAGCAGGATGGGGGCAACCGCGAGCGCTTTGCGGCGCCCGGCGGCGTCAGTTGAGGTCTGAGCGCGTCGGCAGCGGAACCGGCAGGACGGGGACGCCGTCCTCCAGGAGCGCCTCGACTTCCTGGCGGCTTGCCTGCCCTCGGATGCGTCGTTCGGGGGCCTCGCCCTCGTGAATCCGCCGGGCCTCGTGCGGAAACTGCGAGCCGACGTCTTCGAAATTGCGCATGACCCAGTTTGCGAGCCGGGCCAGCGGTTCGTCGGGTTTGCGCGCCGCCGGCGGCGCTGCCGGTGGCTCGGCCACGCCGCGGTTGATGCGCGTCGCCGAGGGTCGGCGATCGATGTCCCGATCTCCGCACACGGGGCACTCCAGCAGGCCGCGCTGCCTCTGGTCGAGGTAGTCGCGCGCATCCGGAAACCAGCCCTCGAAGGTGTGATCGAGGCTGCAGACGAGGTCGTAAACTATCACGCGTTGCCGCCCATGCGCGGGTCAGAATGGCTTGTCGTTGCCTTGAATTCTAACCAAGTTCCCCCCGGCCTCCAATTTGACGACGGGCGACCCGCGGCCCTGGCCGCGGGCGGTGCCCATTGACATGACCGCGGCGAAGGACGACGGCGAAGCGGCGGCGCCCCAGCTCATGGAGCGCGTGGCGGGCACGATCTACGAGCGGCTCACCGACGAAGAGGACGCGCGCGTCTGCCGTGACATCCCCGACGATGCGTGCCGCGAGACGCCGGCAAACTTCACCTTGATGCTCGCCGCCGCGTTCCTGAGCAAGCTGGGCGATGCGGTCGCCAATCCGAAAACCGTGCTGCCCTGGGTCATGAGCACGATCGGCGCCCCGCTCTACCTCACCGGCCTGCTGGTGCCGCTGCGGGAATCGGGTTCGCTGATTCCGCAGCTCTTCATCGCCGGCTGGGTGCGCGCCCACGCGCTGCGGAAGTGGTTCTGGGTCGCCGGCAGCGCGCTCCAGGCCGTCGCCATGGTGGGCATCGGCGTCGTCGCGCTGTTTGCGTCCGGCGCCGCGGCAGGCTGGATGGTGATCGCGCTGCTGACCGCGTTCAGCCTCGCGCGCGGGCTTTGCTCCGTCGCCCACAAAGACGTCCTCGGGAAGACGATACCCAAGTCCAAGCGGGGACAGCTGACCGGCTGGTCGGCCAGCGCCGCTGGCGTGGTCACCATCGGCATCGGCGCAGGCCTGATGCTGACCGCGGGCGATGACGCCGGCGACCCTACCTCGTTTGGCGCCATGATCGTCGGTGCCGGGGCGCTGTGGATTGCGGCGGCCGGAGTCTTTGCGCTCGTGCGCGAGTTCCCGGGCGAGACCGGCGGTGGCGGCGACGCGTTTTTCGAAGCGCTGCGTCGGCTGGACATCCTGCGAACCGACGCCGCGTTCCGCCGCTTCGTGGCGGCGCGGGCGCTCTTCCTTTCCTCCGCATTGAGCGCGCCGTACCTGGTGGTGATGTCCCAGGAAAACGGAAACGGCGGCGCCGTGGCTCTGGGGCTTTTCGTCGCCGCGAGCGGCCTGGCGTCGATGGTGAGCGGACCCGTCTGGGGCCGCCTCGCTGATCGATCGAGCCGCAAGGTCATGGTCATGGCGGCGAGCGCGACGGCGGCGATCGGCCTGCTCGTCTTCGGGGCCGCCGTTCTCGCGCCGGGCGCGCTGAAGACGTTCTGGTTTCTGCCCCTTGCCTATTTCCTGCTGAGCGTCGGCCACGACGGCATCCGCGTCGGGCGCAAGACTTACGTCGTCGATCTCGCCGGCGGCAATCGGCGCACGGATTACGTTGCCGTAAGCAACTCGATAATCGGGGTGCTGCTGCTGGTCGGCGGCGCAGCGACTGCGGCGCTGGGTGCGCTGGGCGCGGCCGCGGTGGTGCTGGTGCTGTCGCTCTGCGGCGCCGCCGGAGCGGCGCTCGGCCTGAAGCTGCCCGAAGCCTAACGGGCGACCCGTCAGTGGTGCCCGGAGCCGGAGTCGAACCGGCACGGGCCGTCAGGCCCAAGGGATTTTAAGT
>CAZGTK010000120.1:0-7146 GCA_964528415.1 uncultured Burkholderiales bacterium
TCACGGCGACCTCGGTCAGGTTGCTGTAGCGCTTGGTGAACTTGGGCTTGAAGTCGGTAAACACGCCGAGCAGGTCGTACGAGAGCAGGATCTGGCCGTCGGTGCCGACGCCGGCGCCGATGCCGATGGTCGGAATCTCGAGCTGCTCGGAGATGACCTTTGCGATCTTCGCCGGCACCGCCTCGAACTCCAGCATGAAGCAGCCGGCGTCCTGGATCGCCAGCGCATCCTCGAGGATCCTCATCGCCGCGTCCGCGGTGCGGCCCTGGATCTTGAAGCCGCCGAACATGGCGATCGTGTGGGGCGTCAGGCCGATATGGGAAGCGGTCGGGATGCCGGCGTCCACCAGCGCCCTCAGGATGTGCGCCTGGCTCTTGCCGCCCTGCGGCTTCACCGCGTCGCAGGCGGCTTCCTGCATGAAGCGGGTGGCGTTCGTGAGCGCCCGGTCGACGGTGTTGTAGCTCTGGTAGGGCATGCAGCCCAGCACGAACGTGTTCGGCGCGCCGCGGCGCACCGCCTGCGCGTGCATCACCATCATGTCCATGGTGGCGGGGATGGTGCTGGGGTGGCCGTGGGCCACCATCGCCAGGCTGTCGCCCACCACTGCGACGTCGACGCCCGCCATCTCGGCCCAGCGCGCCGAGGTGTAGTCCGGCACCGACATATACACCATCTTCTCGCCGGTGCTCTTCGAATCGCGGATCTCGGTGATGGTGCGCTTGGCGCGTTTTTCCTCCGCCACGGCGGCCTCCCTGGCTCTTTTCGGCTGCTGATATGTCAAGCGTATATGAAGGCGCGCGGGCCAACAAGCCGGCGCCGCCGGGGCGCCGTGCTAAACTTCTTCGCCCGGCGTGCGCGACCTGCGCTCACGTCAACTTTCGGACCCGCCGAGCATGAAGACCAAGATCCTGGTTACCCGCGAAATCTTCGACGAGGTCATCCGCGGCCTCGAGTCCCGCTTCGACGTCACCGCCAACCAGGCCGACGAGACCTGGTCCGCCGACCAGCTGGCCGAGCGGCTCGCGGACAAGGCGGGCGTCATGACCTCGATCGTCGACAAGGTGGACGCCGCGCTGCTCGACCGCGCGCCGAAGCTGAAGGCGGTGTGCAACATCGCGGTGGGCTACAACAACATCGACGTCGCCGAGTGCACGAAGCGCGGCATCCTGGTGACCAATACGCCCGGCGTGCTGGACGACGCCACCGCCGACTTCACCTGGGCGCTGATCCTCGGCGCCGCCCGGCGCCTGACCGAGGCCGAAGCGTACCTGCGCAACGGCGACTGGAAGCGCTGGGAGCTGAAGCAGCTGCTGGGCGCCGACGTCCACGGGGCGACGCTCGGCATCGTCGGCATGGGCCGCATCGGCCAGGCGGTGGCGCGCCGCGCCGCCGGCTTCGACATGAAAGTCCTGTACTGGAATCGCAGCCGCGTGGCGCCGGAGATCGAGCGCCGCTGCAACGCCACGCTGGTGAGCAAGGAGGAGCTGCTGGAGCAGTCGGACTTCGTCACGCTGCACTGCCCGTACTCCGCGGAGACGCATCACCTGATCGGCGCGGCGGAGCTGAAGCGCATGAAGCCGACGGCGATCCTCGTCAACGCCGCGCGCGGCGGAGTCGTGGACGACGCCGCGCTGGTGGCGGCGCTCAAGGACGGCACCATCGCCGCCGCCGGGCTCGACGTCTACGAGGGCGAGCCGAAGCTCGATCCCGGATTCCTCGAACTCCGGAACGTGGTGCTGGCGCCGCACATCGCGAGTTCCACGCGCACGACGCGCCTCAACATGGCGAGGAAGGCGGCCGACAACCTGGTGGCGGCGCTGACGGTCGGCAACCCCCCCAACCTGGTCAACCCGGACGCGAACAAGCGGTGACGCGCGAGGGGCAATGGGTGATGCGTGATGAGCAATCGGTGATGGCCGAGGGGTGAGTGGACAGGCTTGCCGGGTTGCGTGCCGATTCCCCATCACCCCATCGCCGATCGCCGGATTTCCCGCTCCCCATCGCCGATAGCCCGGACGCCCGTCCGCCGCCCATGACCGACGCTCCGCCGCCCGCCACGGCAAGCGGCCCGCCATGAACTACCCCTCGCAGCTCGTCGGCCTGATGGTGCAGGTCATGCTGCCGCTGGCGCTGCTGGTGGCCGCCGGCGGCGTTTGGCCGCTCGTCTTCCGCGATGCGCCGCTCGCGGTCCTGCGCAGCCAGTTGAACCGCCTCGTGCTCTACGTCTTCTATCCGGCCATCGTCTTCGCCGTGTCGGCGACGACCCCCATCGACGCCGCCCTGCTGACGGTGCCGCTGCTGGTGGGCATCGGCTCGCTGCTTTCCGGCGTGGTGCTGTACTGGCTGCTTTACCGCTCCGCGCTGGGACGAAACCTCGCCGACGGCACGCGCGCGATCCTGATGGTGGGCGGCATGTTCGGCAACACCTTCAACATCGGCGTGCCGGTGCTGCAGTTTTTCTACGGCCCCGACGCCACCCGCTACGCCGTGTTCAACGACATGCTGATGACGATGCCGCTGGTCTGGAGCGTCGGCGTGTGGATCTGCACGCGGCTCGGCGCGCACCGGGACGCGGTCGACCAGCCGTCCGTGTTCCGCGTCATGGTGACGATGCCGCCGATCTGGGCTTTCGTGCTGGGCGTGGCCGCCCAGCAGTCCGGGCTCGTCTACGAGCCGCTGGTGCGCGCCACCTACTTCATCGGCCAGGCGACGATTCCCGTGATCCTGTTCGTCCTCGGCCTCACGGTGCCGTGGCGCGCGCTGCGGCCGCGGCGCGAAATCCTCGCCGCGGCCGGCGTCAAGCTGCTGGTGACGCCGCTGCTGGTATGGGGGGCGGCGTGGCTGCTGTTCCGCCCGCTCGCGGAGCCGCAGTTCGCGGCGGTCGTGGAAGGAACGACCCCCACCATGATGACGGCGCTGCTGCTGGCCGACCGCTTCCGGCTCGACCACGAGGCGGCGGCGCTGCTGATCGGCTGGAGCACGCTGGCGTTCTGGGTGACCCTGCCGCTGATCATGGCCGCCGGCTTCATCCGATGAGCTCTCGAAGCGTCACAAGACGCTGATTCGTATAGAGTTTTCTTCGGCCGGGAACTTTTGCCCGGCGGCTGGTCTATGTCACGGTAACCCGCACTTCGCCGCTGCCTCCCCCCGGACGCGGCGGCCAAAGGGGAGTAGCTTCCAGCAGCCGGATCGTCAATACGGGCGCCGAGCCCCGGTCCGGCTGGCAACGCCAGCCGTTGCAAGCGAGACCTTTGCCAGCGATGGCAAGGGTCTTTTTGCTTTCTGGGGCCGCTCCGCGCGATCCCGACGCCGAAAGAGCCCGTCCTCCTGAGGAGTCCCGGCGCGGGTTGCGCGGACCGGCGCCCCCGCTTTCGTGGTGCCGCGTGACAAGGGAGCACCATGAGACCTTACCCGACCGACAGTCCGCGGGCGCTGGCCCGCGTCGTCGCCATGGCGATCGTCACCGACGCCCGCCTCGACCATCGCGAGCTCGACGTCCTCGACGAACTCGACGCCTACGCCATCCTCGGCCTCAGCCGCGCCGAGTTTCTCGACGTCGTGCACCAGTACTGCCAGGACCTCCTCGCCGAGGGGAAAGGCGCCGAGCGCATCCGGCTGCTGGACCCGGCGCGCATCGATCGCGCGCTGGCCGAGGTCACCGACCGCCGCTCGCGGATCGTCGTCTGCGGCCTGCTGCTCAACGTCTGCGAGGCCGACGGCCGCTTTCACGACGGCGAGCTTGCCTTCGTCGGCCGCGTGCTCGAGCGCTGGGACCTGACGCTGGAGTCGCTGCGGCGCGAGCTGGCGGCGGCGCCGGCGCGCGCGGCGACGGGCACGCCGGCGCCGGTGAACCGGCCGCGTTGATTCTTTCATTCGCAACGAAAAGGGGAGATTGAACCGTGGAAAGCATCGGCATCTGGTGGATGTGGGCGGCGTTCGCGGCGTTCGTCGTCGTGGCGCTCGCCGTCGACATCCTGCTGCTGGAGAGAAAGGGCGCGAAGAAGGTCACCATGAAGGAGGCGGCGTGGTGGTCGGCGCTGTGGGTCGCGCTCTCGTTCGTGTTCGCGGGCCTGCTGTGGTGGTACCTGGACGCCTCGGCCGGGCGCGAAATAGCCAACCTGAAGGCGACCGAGTTCGTCACCGGCTACCTGATCGAGAAGTCGCTGGCGGTGGACAACATCTTCGTCTTCCTGATGCTGTTCACGTTCTTCGCCGTGCCGCCGCAGTATCAGCGTCGGGTGCTGATCTACGGCATCATCGGCGCCATCGTGCTGCGCGCGATCATGATCCTGATCGGCGCCTGGCTGATCGCGCAGTTCCACTGGGTGCTCTACATCTTCGGCCTGTTCCTGCTGGTGACCGGCGTCAAGATGTGGCTGTTCGCCGGGCAGGAGCCGGACCTGGACAAGAACCCCGTGCTGCGCTGGCTGCGCGGCCATCTGCGCATCACCACCGACTTCCACCAGGAGCGCTTCTTCGTCATGAAGGACGGCCTCAAGTGGGCCACGCCGCTGTTCATCGTCATGGTGATGGTGGGCGTCACCGACGTGGTGTTCGCCGTGGACAGCATCCCGGCGATCTTCGCCATCACGCTGGATCCGTTCATCGTGCTCACGTCCAACGTGTTCGCGATCCTGGGGCTGCGGGCGATGTACTTCCTGCTGGCGGATTTCGCCAGCCGCTTCCACCTGCTCACCTACGGGCTGGCGCTGATCCTGGTGTTCATCGGCGTGAAGATGCTGATCGTGGACTTCGTCAAGATCCCGGTGTTCGCCTCGCTCGGGGTGGTGGCGGCGATCCTGACCGCGTCGGTGGTGCTGAGTCTGATGACGAAGCCGGCGCAAAAGCCGGCGACGGAGAACGCGGGCTGAGCCGGCGGACCGGCGCCGTCTCGGCTAGAATCCGGGCGGTCCCGCGCGCAGCGGGACCGCTTTTCTTTTCCGGGGCGTTGCCATGACGATGCTGATGTTCCTCGCCGGACTCACCCTGCTGATCGCCGGGGGCGAACTGCTGGTGCGGGGCGCCTCCAGCCTGGCGCTCGCTTTCGGCATGACGCCGCTGGTGGTGGGCCTCACCGTGGTCGCCTTCGGCACCAGCTCGCCGGAGCTGGCCGTGAGCGTCGGCGCGGCGTGGTCGGGCAGCGCCGACGTGGCGCTGGGCAACGTCGTCGGCAGCAACATTTTCAACGTGCTGTTCATCCTCGGCGCGGCGGCGCTGGTGACGCCGCTCGTGGTGTCGCGCCAGCTGGTGATCTGGGACGCTCCCATCATGCTGGCGGTCTCGGCGCTGCTGCTCCTGCTGGCGCTGGACGGGCAGGTGGGCCGCGGCGACGGCGCGCTGCTGGTGGCGGGGCTGGCGGCCTATCTGGGCTTCGCGCTCTGGCTCAGCCGCCGCGACGCTGCGGCGGCGACGGCCGAGGGGACGGCGAGTGGCGGCAGCGCGGCGAACGCGGGACCGTGGTGGCGCAGCGCGCTGCTGATCGCGGTCGGACTCGGCCTGCTGGTGCTCGGCGCCGGCTGGCTGGTGGACGCGGCGGCGGCGACCGCGCGGGCCCTGGGGCTTTCCGAGCTGGTCATCGGGCTCACCATCGTCGCGGCGGGCACCTCGCTGCCGGAGGTGGTCACCTCCATCATCGCGGCGGCACGCGGCCAGCGCGACATCGCCGTGGGCAACGTGGTCGGCAGCTGCATCTTCAACATTCTGGGCGTGCTGGGTCTCACCGCGGCGGTAGCGCCCGCCGGCGTGGCGGTGGCGCCGGCCGCCCTCACGTTCGACATGCCGGTCATGATCGCCGTGGCGGCGGCCTGCCTGCCGATCTTCTTCACCGGCCACGCGATCGCCCGCTGGGAGGGCGCTCTGTTCCTGTTCTACTACGCCGCGTACACCGCGTTCCTGATCCTCAAGGTCACCGAGCACGCCGCGCTGCCCGCGTTCAGCGGCGTGATGGCGGCGTTCGTGCTGCCCCTCACCGCGGTGACGCTGATGGTGCTGGCGTTCCGCGCCCGGCCGGCGCGACCCCGCGCCTAGCGCAGCACCTCGACCAGCGCCGGCAGCACGACGCCGCTCGCGCCGCGCAGCGAGTGCGCGCAATGCGGCGTAAGCGGCGTGGCCGTCGGGTTGACCTCGACCACGACCGCGCCGCCCTGCAACGCGATCTCCGGCAGCGCCGCCGCCGGGTAGACCAGCGCCGAGGTGCCGACGGACAGGAACACGTCGGCGAGCCGCGCCGCCTCCATCGCCTGCTCCAGCTCGCGCGCCGGCAGCATTTCACCGAACCAGACGACGTCGGGTCGCAGCCGGCCGCCGCACAGCGCGCACAGCGGCGGCACCGGCTCGTCGGCCCAGCTCGCGGCCGGCGCGTCGCAGTCGAAGCACTTCACGCGCGTGATGTCGCCGTGCAGCTCGAGCACGCGCCGGCTGCCGGCGCGGCGGTGCAGGCCGTCGACGTTCTGCGTGACCAGCGTGAGCTCCGGCACCAGGAACTCCAGCTCGGCCAGCGCGACGTGGCCGGGGTTGGGTTCCACGCCGCCCACCATCTCCCGCCGCCACGCGTACCACGCCCACACCAGCTTCGGGTCGCGCTGGAACGCCTGCGGCGTGGCGAGCTCGAGGGGGTCGTACTTCGCCCACAGGCCGGTCTGCGCGTCGCGGAACGTCGGCACGCCGGACTCGGCGGACACGCCGGCGCCGGTCAGCACCGCGACGCGGCGGGCGCCGCGCAGGGCGGCGATCAGGGATTCCGGAATCGTGACGTTCGGCATCGGCGGCAATGGCGGGGCGCGGGAAGGCGCCATTGTAGAATAGGCGCTTGCCTCGTCACGCCGCGATGAACCGTCCCGCCCCCGCCGACCACGAGCGGCGGCTCGCCAACCTGCCGCAGCCGACCTATCCCGACGACCTGCCGGTCGTCGCGCGGCGGGCGGAGATCGCGCGGGCGATCGCCGCCCACCCGGTGGTCATCGTCTGCGGCGAGACCGGCTCGGGCAAGACCACGCAGCTGCCGAAAATCTGCCTCGAGGTGCGCCGCGGCGTCGGCGGCCTGATCGGCCACACCCACCCGCGGCGCATCGCCGCGCGCAGCGACGCGGCGCGCATTGCGCCCGAGCTCCGGAGCCCGCGCCGCCACGCCGACGGCTACACGGTGCG
>CAZGTK010000121.1:0-7135 GCA_964528415.1 uncultured Burkholderiales bacterium
GGAGTGTCACGCACCCGAGTACCAGGCCTGGCAGGGCTCGCAGCACGACCGCGCCATGCAGCACGCCACCGCGTCGACGGTGCTCGGTGACTTCAACGATGCGACGTTTCGCCACGCCGGTGTCGAGTCCCGTTTTTTCGCGCGTGACGGGAAGTTTTTCGTGCGCACCGACGGCGCCGACGGCAAGCTCGCGGAGTTCGAGATCAAGTACACCTACGGCGTCTATCCGCTGCAGCAGTACCTGATCGAGTTTCCGGACGGCCGCGTCCAGGCGCTCTCCATCACCTGGGACGCGCGGCCCAAGACCGAAGGCGGCCAGCGCTGGTTCCACCAGTATCCGAACGAGAAGATCGACCACCGCGACGAGCTGCACTGGACGAAGCGCGCGCAGAGCTGGAACTTCATGTGCGCCGACTGCCATTCCACCGACGTGCGCAAGAGCTACGACGCGCGCGAGGACCGGTTCGCCACGGCGTGGGCCGAGATCAACGTCGGCTGCGAGGCCTGCCACGGCCCCGGATCGAACCACATCGCCTCGGCGCGCGGGAAGCCGGCAAACGCGGCGAAGGGCCTGACCGTCACGCTCGACGCGCGCCGCGGCGTGACCTGGGCCATCGACCCCGCCACCGGCAACGCGACGCGCAGCCGGCCGAAGTCCGGCGACGCGGAGATCGAAGTCTGCGCCCAGTGCCACGCGCGCCGGGCCCAGATCGCCGAGGGCTACCATGCCGGCAGGCCGTTCCTCGACCACTACCTGCCCTCGCTGATCGCGCCGCCGCTCTACCACGTCGACGGCCAGCAGCGCGAGGAGGTCTACGTCTGGGGCTCGTACCTGCAGAGCAAAATGCACGCGAAGGGCGTCACCTGCAGCGACTGCCACGAGCCGCACTCGCAGCAGCTGCGCGCGCCGGGCAACGCCGTGTGCGCGCAATGCCATCTGCCGGCCAAGTACGACGCGCCGTCCCATCATTTCCACGCGGCCGGCAAGCCGGGCAGCCGCTGCGTCGACTGCCACATGCCGGCGACGACGTACATGGTGATCGATCCGCGCCGCGATCACGGCATGCGCGTTCCGCGGCCGGATCTTTCAGTATCGATCGGCACGCCGAACGCGTGCACCGGCTGCCACGCCGACAAGCCGGCGAAGTGGGCGGACGCGGCGATACGCAAGTGGTACGGCCACGCGCCGCGGGGCTTCCAGACATTCGCGACCGCGTTCGATGCCGCAGAGCGCGGCAGCGCGGAGGCGGGACCCGGGCTGCGCGCGCTTGTCAACGATCCGGCCCAGCCACCCATCGTGCGCGCGACGGCCGCCCAGCTGCTCGGGGGGTTTCCGTCCGCGGAAATGGTCGACGCGCTCCGCCGCGGCCTGGCCGATCCCGATGGATTGGTGCGGCTCGGCAGCCTGCAGGCCGTCGACGCGATTCCCGCGGATCAGCGCGCGCTCCTTGTCGCTCCGCTCCTGAGCGATCCGCTGCGCGCCGCGCGCATCGAGGCCGCGCGGCTACTGGCGCCGGTGCCGGCCGAAGCACTCGCGCCGAATCAGCGCGCCGCCTTCGACGCCGCCGCCGACGAGTTCATCGCCACCCAGAACTACAACGCCGACCGCCCGGAGGCGCGCACCGCGCTCGGCACGTTCTACGCCGCGCGCGGCCGGCCGGAAGACGCCGAACGCCTGCTGCGCTTGGCGATCGCGATGGAGCCGCGCCATGTTCCCGCGTTCGTCAATCTCGCCGATCTGCGCCGCGCGCAGGGGCGCGACACGGACGCCGAGGCGGTGCTTCGCGAGGGATTGGTCGCCAATCCAAACGACGCGTCACTGCATCACGCGCTGGGCCTCGCGCTCGTCCGGCTTCAGCGCATGCCGGAAGCGCTGACCGAGCTCCGGCGCGCCACCGACCTCGCGCCCGGCAACACGCGTTTTGCGTACGTATACGCGATCGGCCTGAACTCGGCCGGCCGCGCGGCGGATGCGCTGAAGGAAATCGACCGCGCGCTGAAACTTCATCCGGACAATCGCGAGCTGCTGATGGCCGGCGCGCTGTTCGCGCGCGATGCCGGCCCCGCCGAACGGGCCGCGGCGTACGCGAAGCGCCTGCAGGAGCGCTACCCTGGCGATCCGCAGGCCGCGCGGCTGGCCCGGGAGATTTCGGGATCACTCCCGCCCCGGTGACGCGCCGGCAGAGCGGTCTGCGGAATCCGGCTAGACGGCTGCTCGCGCCACGCGACTAGAATGTCGCCCGTCGCGCGGCAACTCCCCTCGAGCAGGCGGCCGCGCGACGATCGTCCCGTCACGCAACCGGGATTTCTCCTCGCTCACGCCCCGCCCGCCGGCGGGGCGTTACTTTTTGCCACGCGTCAACGCGGCCGGGCCAAGCGCAAGGTCGTTGCCGGCAGCTCGCCGAACAACTTGCGGTAGCGGGCGGAGAACCGCCCGAAGTGATAGAACCCCCATTGCGTCGCGACGTCCGCAACCCGCGCGTCGCCGGGACCGAGCGCGATGAGCTCGCGGCGCGCGAGGTTCAGCCGCATGACGGCATGCCACTCGCGCGGCGGGAGTCCGTACGCGTTCCTGAAGGCGTACTCCAGCGCCCGCTCGCTCGCGCCCACATGACGGCACAGCGCCTCGCTGCTGTAGGGCCGGTCTGCATGCTCGCGCAGGAACTCCTCGGCGCGCTGTAGAAGACGCAGGCTGCGCACGGCGCGCGCCCCTACCCGAACCTCGGCCTCGGGATCGGCGCTTGCCAGCGCGCGGACCAGTGCCTCGAGCAGCTGCTCCCGCACGTCGATCGAGGCGAGCTCGGCGATGGCCCGGCCCCGCGCCGAGGCGGCCGCGCGGAACGCGCAGTTGACGAGCCGGGCCAGGGCGTTGCCCTCCCTCGGCGCCGGCCGGACGTTGCTCATCCGGTCGAGCGGAATCGCCAACGGCGCGTCAATATAGCGTTCTGCCGCGTGAACGAAGGTCTGCAGGGGAACCAGAAACGCCGCCCAGGTCCAATTTCCCTTCGCCGGGCGGCAGTAAAGCTCGCCGCCCGGCGGGTGCACCTGAATATCCAGCGTCGCGGCCGAGTGCCCGTTGATGAAGGTCGGCTCGTCCGACGCCATCATGATGCCAAAGGCGAGATGCTCCTTGCCGAACGCGCCCTGCGCGACGATCGGCAGGGTGTAGCAGCCCGAATCGAGCGAGCACTCGCCGAGGACGAGCCGCTGGTGAAAAACCCGGAAGCCGCCGCCGTGCAGCAGCCGCTGCTCGAATCGCGAATCGCGGATCACGCCCAGCAGCTGGTCGGGGTCGAAACCCTCCAGCGAGAAGCTGCGGTACTCGAAGGGCAGGCGAGAACTGAACACGGCGACTCCTATGGGGAGAAGGTCCACGGCGCGCACGCGACCCGCCTTGAGATCCCCGCAGAATCTCCCCAACTGCGAAGGGCGTTATCCGTTGCCGTCGGCCCGCAGCTGGTGAAGGCGGTAGGTCGGCGGAAGCGTTGACCGGAGGCTTCCGCCCGGGGCGCGTTGGACCCACGCGGTAGCCAGCCTGATGATCTCCCGAGACTTTGTGCGGAAATTGGATAGACGTCAATGCGGCAGCCCGGGTAACGTCGAACGACCCGCGCGATAGCGGTCGGGCCCGCGCAGCGCGCGAAAAGGTTCGCGGCACGGTTCGCGCCGTCAAGAATGACAACTCAAGGAAGGAGACCCCCCATGATCCGATCAGCAACGCTGCTCGCTCTCGCTCTGGCGAGCCTCGCCCTGCCGTTGGCGGCGCAGGCCCAGGGCGCCGCCAAGAAGCCCAACGTCCTGGTGATCTGGGGCGACGACATCGGCACCTGGAACATCAGCCACAACAACCGCGGCATGATGGGCTACCGGACCCCCAACATCGACCGGATCGCCAAGGAAGGCGTCGCCTTCACGGATTACTACGGGCAGCAGAGCTGCACGGCGGGCCGCGCCGCGTTCCTGAACGGCAGCGTCCCGGTGCGCACGGGCATGACCAAGGTCGGCCTGCCCGGCGCCAAGGAAGGCTGGCAGAAGACCGACGTGACGATCGCGACGGTGATGAAAAGCCTCGGCTACGCGACCGGCCAGTTCGGCAAGAATCACCAGGGCGACCGCAATGAGCACCTGCCGACGGTCCACGGTTTCGACGAGTTCCTCGGCAACCTCTATCACCTGAACGCCGAGGAAGAGCCCGAGAACCGGGACTTCCCGCGGGACATGAAGCTGGCCGACGGGCGCACGTTCGCGCAGACGTTCGGCCCTCGCGGCGTGCTGCACTGCTTCGCCACCGACAAGGACGATCCCACCGAAGACCCGCGCTCCGGCCGGATGGGCATGCAGAAATGCAAGGACACCGGCCCGCTGACCAAGAAGCGCATGGAGACGATCGACGACGAGACGGTCGCCGCCGCCAAGGATTTCATCCAGCGCCAGCACAAGGCCGGCAAGCCCTGGTTCGTCTGGTGGAACGGCACGCGCATGCACTTCCGCACGCACGTCAAGTCGGAGAACACCGGCCTCGCCGGGCCCGACGGCGACGAGTATCACGACGGCATGGTCGAGCACGACATGCACGTAGGCCAGCTGCTCAAGCTGCTGGACGAGCTCGGCATCGCCAACGACACCATCGTCTACTATTCGACGGACAACGGCCCGCACTACAACACCTGGCCGGATGCCGGCACCACGCCGTTCCGCAGCGAGAAAAACTCGAACTGGGAAGGCGCCTACCGCGTCCCGGCGTTCGTCCGCTGGCCCGGCAAGTACCAGACCGGCGTCACCCTGAACGGCATCGTCGCGCACGAGGACTGGCTGCCGACGTTCGCCGCCGCCGGCGGCGACGCTCAGATCAAGGACAAACTCGCCAAGGGCGTGTCGCTCAACGGCCGCTCGTACAAGAACTACATCGACGGCTACGACCTGAACGACTACCTGAGCGGCAAGGCGAAGGACTCGCCGCGCAAGGAGTTCATGTACGTCAACGACGACGGACAGGTCGTTGCCATCCGTTACGATGCCTGGAAGGCGGTCTTCCTGGAGAATCGCGGGGTGGCGTTCGGCGTGTGGCGCGAGCCCTTCACCGAGCTGCGCGTGCCGCTGCTTTTCAACCTCCGGCGCGACCCGTTCGAGAAGGCCCAGCACAACTCCAACACCTACAACGACTGGTTCCTCGACCGCGCGTTCGTGCTGGTGCCCCTGCAGGGACTCGCGGCAAAGTTCCTGAAGACGATGCAGGACTACCCGCCGAGCCAGGAACCGGGGTCGTTCAACCTGAAGAAGATCGAAGAGCAGCTGCGCTCGGGCGTGTCGGGCTGACCCCCCGCTGCGGGCGGGTTCGGGCCGTCGTCCCCTGGACGGCGGCCTGCGCCGGCTTCGACGCGCGCTGACGTTCTGGAGAGCCCGATGAGGATGCTGCGTCTCTGGCAAGTCTTGCTGATTCTGTGCGCGGTGCTGGCGGCTCGGCCGGGCTTCGCGCAGGCTCCGGATCCCCTGCCCTCGTGGAACGACGGCGCCGCGAAGCAGGCGATCGTCGCGTTCGTGCGGGCCACCACGACCCCGGGACTTTCATCGTACGCGCCGCCGGCCGAGCGCGTCGCCGTGTTCGACAACGACGGCACGCTGTGGGCGGAGCAGCCGGCGTACTTCCAGCTTCTGTTCGCGCTGGACCGCGTGAAGGCGCTCGCGCCGCAGCACCCCGAGTGGAAGACGACGCAGCCCTTCAAGGCGGCGCTGGAGGGCGACATGAAGGCGCTCGCGGCCGCGGGCGAGAAGGGCCTGCTCCAGCTCGTCATGGCGAGCCACGCCGGCAACACGCCCGAGGAGTTCCAGCAGATCGTCAAGGAGTGGCTGGCCACGGCGCTGCACCCGCGGTTCAAGCGGCCGTACACGGAACTCGTCTACCAGCCCATGCTCGAGCTGCTCGCGTATCTGCGTGCCAACGGCTTCAAGACCTTCATCGTCTCGGGCGGCGGCATCGAGTTCGTGCGCGCGTGGTCGGAAAAGGTCTACGGCATCCCGCCCGAGCAGGTGGTCGGCTCGAGCATCGAGACGAAGTACGAGGTGCGAAACGGGACGCCGACGCTGGTGCGCCTGCCGAAGATCGACTTCATCGACGACAAGGCCGGCAAGCCGGTCGGCATCAACCGGCACATCGGCCGCCGCCCGATCGCGGCGTTCGGCAATTCCGACGGCGATTTCCAGATGCTGGAGTGGACGACCGCGGGACCGGGCGCGCGCTTCGGGCTGCTCCTCCACCACGACGACGCCGAGCGCGAATACGCCTATGACCGCAAGTCACACGTCGGCAAGCTCGACCGCGGCCTGGACGAGGCGGCGGCGCGAGGGTGGGTCGTGGTCAGCATCAAACGCGACTGGAACCGGGTGTTCCCGTCGCCGTAAGCAGCACGCGCCGCCCGGCCCTCCTTCGCGGCGCCGCTTCGGCGCCGGCCCGCGCGAGAGGGGCCCATGTTCGCGGCCAGCGGGCGACTGCGCGAGGCGCGGCCACCGTGGGTGAAACCGACCGCTTGCATCTCGTCGAGCGAAGCGGCAAATTGTGCGCCAGCCCGATTAGCGCGGGCGGGCAATCGAACCTCCACGTCGCTGCCACTTGGCCGAATCGGATCCAAAGAGCCTGCCGATGACTCCCCGACGCCTCTGCGCACGGCCGTTCGTGCCCGTCCTGCCCGCCAGCCGGTCCGTCGACGGCGACCGGTCGGCGCTCGTCGGCGCTTTCAGCGATCGGACCACGACGAACACGCGCGAAGACCGCGGCGCCGGCATCGTGCACGGCACGCGCGAACGGATGGCCGTCACCGGCAACGTTCGCACCCGGGCGGAACGCGGCGCGCGCGTCGACTTCAGCACCACGGGTGCCGCTTCCGGCGGCTCCGGCCGCATCGTCCGCCTCCCGCGCGAGGATCGCTGAAGCCGGCGCTGCGCGCGCCCGAGGTCCCGCCACGCAATCCGCCAACGCTCCGACACGAAGGAAAATTGCATGACGCTGAAGACGACCGCCCCGGTCGCGGGACGCTGCGCGCGCCCGCCTTGGCCCGGCGCGAAATGGGTCCTGGGGAGCCTTGCGCTCGGCCTGTCCTCGGCGGCCGCGTTGGCGGCCAACTGCGATGCGACCGGCGGC
>CAZGTK010000122.1:0-7133 GCA_964528415.1 uncultured Burkholderiales bacterium
GGTAGGCGGCGAGCCTGCGCTCGAGCCACACGACCGCGTCGAGGTCGTGGTGGTTGGTGGGTTCGTCCAGCAGCAGCAGGTCGGCGCGCGCGACGAGCGCCTGCGCCAGGTTGAGGCGCATGCGCCAGCCGCCGGAGAAGTCGGCGACCGGCCGCGCGCCGTCGCTCTCGGCAAAGCCCAGGCCCGCGAGCAGCGCGGCCGCCCGGGCGCGCGCGCTGTAGCCGTCGATCTCCTGCAGGCGCGCGTGCAGCTCGCCGACGCGGTGGCCGTCGTGGTCCGCCTCGGCCCGCGCGAGCCGGCTTTCGAGCGCGCGCAGCTCGCGATCGCCGTCGAGCACGTAGTCCAGCGTGGGCCGCGCGAGCGCCGGCGTCTCCTGCGCCACCGAGGCGATGGTCCACGCCGCCGGCAGCTCGCAATCGCCGCGGTCGGCGTGCAGCTCGCCCCGCAGCAGCGCGAACAGGCTGGACTTCCCGCTGCCGTTGGCGCCGACCACGCCGACGCGCCAGCCGGCATGGATCTGCAGCGAGGCGTCCTCGATCAGGCGGCGGGGGCCTCGCGCGAGGGTGAGTTGTCGAAGCTGAATCATCGCAATTTCCGGCGGGAGCGCATTGTAGCGCAGGTGCGGCGGCGGCCCCGGCTCGCGCACGGGTCCGCCCCGGTCGAGACATGAGCGCCTCGGTCGCGCTGAACCGGGCGCAGGGTCTGGCCCAAGCGCGGCTGGTGGGCATGCCGCAGCGGCAGCCGCCGCGCGGTCACGGCGTGCGCTCAGCGGCCCAGCCCGGCTTCCCGCGCAACCTGCGCGTGGTTCACCATCGCCACCAGCGCGACGCCGCCGACGATGTTGCCGGTCAGCGTCGGCAGCATGAAATCGAGCAGGTACTCGCCCCAGGTCGCGGCGCCGGTGACCACCAGGTACATCACCTCGACCGACCCGGCGATGATGTGGGCGAACCCGCCCAGCGCGACCACGTAGGTCATGATGATCACGACCGCCACCCGGGAGTTGTCGGCGCCCGGCAGCAGCCAGACCATGATCGCGATGAGCCAGCCGGCGAACACGGCGCCGACGAACATGGTCAGGCGATCGTGCTCCATCACGTGCCGACCGATCTCGGCGAAATGCCGGTGCGTCTCGGCGTCGAACACACCCGTGGAGGCGAGCGCCCAGGAGAAGGCCAGCACGCCGACCAGGTTCGCCAGCAGGACCAGCGTCCACAGCCGGGCGACGCAGGCGAGCGTCCGCAGGTCGCGGTGCGCCAGCAGCGGCAGCATGACCGTCAGCGTGTTCTCGGTGAACAGCTGCTGCCGTCCGAGGACGACGATCAGGAAGCCTATCGTGTAGCCGAGGTTGGCGATGAGCGGGCGCCAGACGTCGTCGGGGAGGTGCGACTGCAGCAGGCCCATGGTCACCAGGGAGAATCCCATGGACAGCCCGGCGGCGAGGCCGGACCAGACGAGCGACGACGCGGGGCGCCGCAGCTCGCCTTCGCCTTCCTCGCGGATCGCCTCGTGGACGACGACCGCACGCAGCGCCGTGCGTTGCCGGACTTCCTTCTTCTCTTCCTGCGAGAGCCTCGGCGCCGCGTCGGCGGCGTCGGACTTGGAGCGTTTGCTGGCCATGGGTCACGGGTCTCCAGCGGGACGGCCGGCCGGGGCCGGTCCGAGCGGCGGACAGGCGATCGTCCCCGTCCTGCGCAAGGCGCGAACGGCGGCCGATCGGGGATCACCAGGTGCGGCAGCCCGGGGCGGGACAGGGTTCCCCCCGCCGGCTCCGACCCGCCCGCGCGGCAGAATGCAAAGCGCGGTTAAACGGCCGTTCCGCGTGCGCGTGGCCGCGGCGGTTGCGTGTCGCGGTCGGGGCGGGCCTGCGCGCCCTTCGTCGCGTGGCACGGACCCTGCTTGCGCGAATCCGCGGAACAGTCGCCGCGAAGGAGTCCGCCATGCACACCCTGCTCGCCCTGGTTCTCCGGGCCCACACCTGGGCCCTGCGCTCATCGGCCAAACCCGCCGCCCTCAAGCCGGCCGCGGCAAGAGCCCGCCGGCCGGAAGGCTCCCGCCGGCGCTGACCCGGCGCCGGGCTGGGAGCGCGCCGCCACGACCCGGCCGTGAAGAAGACCCGCTCCCGGATTTTCCTCGCTGTCGACTCCCCGCTGCAGCAGGCGCTGCTGCGGGCCGCCGTGCTGTCCCAGGGGCAGGCGGTCGAGGTCATCGACCCGGCCGCGTCGATCGCCGACGCGCTGGCAGCCGGGCGCCCGGCATCCGACGAGGCGCGCGTCCTCGTGCTCGACATCCTGCGGCTGGCCGCCGACGATTCCCATCTCGCCGCGTTCGAACGCTGGCGGCAGGCCGCCCACCCCGACGTGCGCGTGGTGCTGCTCAACAGCCGCAAGCCGCGCGTTTGTGCCGTGGAGCGGCACTGGGCGATGACCCACGGCGCCGCCGCGCTGCTGCCCGCCGTGAGCCGCGCGCGCTGGGAGGAAACCCTCGTGCCGGTCCTGCAGGTCGCCCGGGAGGGCGTGTCCCGTTTCCGCCTCGACCGCGCGCGCCTCGCCAGTTTCCTCAAGGTGCTGGTGGAACGCGCCAACGGTTTCGATCACGACGGCGACGCGCGCTTCGAGCAGGCCGCGCGGCAGGAAGCCGCGGTGCGGCAGCGGGGCATCGACCCGGAAGCGGTCGCCGCGCGCCTTTCGGCCCCGGGCGCCGTCGCAATCAAGGACCGCAGCCACCGCTTTCGCACGATCCCGGCGTGCTTCGTCGCAACCGAAGCCGTCGACTGGCTCGCGCACCACTACCGGCTGGAGCGGCCGCAGGCGGTGCAGGTCGGGCGCGTCCTGCAGCACGCGGACCTGCTGTACCATGTCGGCCGCGAGCAGGAATTCGATGACGACGACATCTTCTTCCGCTTCACGACCGATGCCGCGCTCGAGAAGCTCGACCTGGACGCGCTGGTGCGCGATATGCGCGGCGGCGTGCGCGCCGCGAGCCGCACCGCGGGAGGCCGAACCTGGGCAGGCTGCTTCACCGGCGAGGACGCGGTGGCGTGGCTGACGCGGGAGAAGCGGCTCTCGCTGAGCCGCGCGATCACGCTCGGGCAGCGCCTCGTCGACCTGGGCCTCGTGCGGCCGCTCACCGCCGACACGGGCTTCATCAACCGTGACCTGTCGTACCGCTTCGTTGGCCCGGCCTGACCGGCGCCGCCGGCACGCCTCGCCGCCGTGAGCGTCGCCGCCGCCCTCGTTGCGCTGGCCGTCGCAATCTGGGGCATCGTGATCTACAACGCGCTGGTGCGCGACCGCCATCGCGTCGCCCAGGCCTGGAGCGACGTCGACGTGCAGCTCAAGCGCCGTCACGACCTCATCCCCAAGCTGGTGGACGCGGTCAAGCAGCACGCCGGTTACGAGCGCGGCGTCCTCGAACGCCTGACGCAACTGCGCGCGCAGGCCGCATCCGGCGGCGCGGGCCCGGCGGGCCAGGGTCGATTGGAGGCCTCGCTGTCGCGGGAGCTCAGCCGGCTGGTGGCGGTCGCCGAGAGCTATCCGGCGCTGAAGACGAGCCAGAGCTTCCTCGACCTGCAGCGCAACCTGTCGGAAGCCGAGGACAACATCCAGTTCGCGCGCCGCTATTACAACGGCGCCGTAAACAATCTCAACACGCGGATCGACACCTTCCCCGACCTGCTCGTGGCGCGCGCCCTCGGCTATCGCCTCGCCGAGTACTTCGAGCTCGACACGCCGGCGCAGGCGCAGCCGCCGGAGATGACCTGATGCGAAGCGTGCTGCTGTGCCTGGCGCTGGCGCTGCTCGCCGCCGCGCCGGCCGCGGCCGAGGAGCGCATCGTCGACTTCGGGGCCGCGCTCACCGTGCGTCCCGACAGTGCGCTCGAGGTCGTCGAGACGATCCGCGTGCGCGCGGAGGGCAGCCGCATCCGCCGCGGCATCTACCGCGACTTCCCGACCGAGTACACCGACCGCGGCGGCCGCCGCGTGACGGTCGGCTTCGAGGTCGTCGCCGTGAGTCGCGACGGCCGGCCCGAGCCGTTCCGCAGCGAGCGGCGCGACAACGGGGTGCGGCTCTACATCGGCGACCCGGACGTCATGCTGAGCCCCGCCGAGTACGTCTACCGCATCGCCTACCGCACCGACCGCCAGCTCGGCTTCTTCGCGCGTCACGACGAGCTGTACTGGAACGTGACCGGCAACGGCTGGGATTTTCCGATCGACGTCGCCTCCGCCATCGTGCGTCTGCCCGCGTCGGTGCCGGCCGACGCCGTCACGGTCGAAGCGTACACCGGCCCGGCCGGCGCCACGGGCAGCGACTGGCGCGCCGAGGTCAGGAACGGCGTGCCGCACTTCGCCACGACGCGGAAGCTGGCGCCGCGCGAGGGCCTGACCATCGTCGTCACGTGGCCCAAGGGGCACGTCACGCCGCCCGGCGAGCGCGAACAGCTCGCCTACCTCGCGCGCGACAACCGGCCTCTGGCCTACGGACTCGGGGGCCTTGCGCTGCTGCTCGCCTACTACGCGTTCGCCTGGTCCCGGGTGGGCCGCGATCCCGAGCGAGGCCTCGTCGTGCCGCAGTACCGTCCGCCCGAGGACACCTCGCCGGCCGCGATGCGCTACCTGACGCGCATGCGCTATGACAACCGCTGCTTCAGCGCGGGCGTGCTGAGCCTGGCGGTGAAGGGCCGCCTCGCCATCGAGCAGGAAGCCAAGGGCCTCTTCGGCGGCGGCAACCGCTTCGCGCTGGTGAAAACGGCCGGCGGCGAGGCGCCGCTGGCGGCGGACGAGCGCGAGCTGCTCGACCGACTGTTTCCGCTCGGCGAGCGCGTCGAGCTCGACAATAAGAATCATGCGCTCGTAGCCGCCGCCCGATCGGCCCACGAAAAGAGCCTGCGCAGCCGCTACCTGCCGGGCTTCTTCCGCATCAACGGCGGCTGGCACGCGATCGGCGTGCTGCTGAGCCTCGCGCTGGCCGCCCTCGCGACGGTCGGCGTCGGCACCTGGTACGGCTTCGGCCCCGAGTGGTTCCTGTTCACCGCCGCCGGCTGGGGTGCGCTCGGCGCCCTCGTCGCCGGCTTCGTCGCCAACGGACTCTTCGGCATCCTGCTGAAGGCGCCCACGGTGGCGGGACGCAAGGTGATGGACGCCATCGAGGGCTTCCGCCTCTACCTCGACGTCGCCGAGGGCGACGAACTGAAGCTCGCCGGCGCGCCGCGTAGGACGCCGACCCTGTTCGAGCTCTACCTGCCGTTCGCGCTGGCGCTGGGCGTCGAGCAGCGCTGGGCGGAGCGTTTCGCCGACGTTTTCGCCGCCGCGGGCAGCGCCGCGGCGCCCGCCTGGTACCACGGCGACCGGTTCGACCCGGACGGGCTGGGCGGCTTCGCGTCGTCCTTCGGCGGATCGCTCGATTCGGCGATCGCCTCCGCGGCGACCGCGCCCGGGTCGTCTTCCGGCAGCGGCGGCGGCGGCTCCTCGGGCGGCGGCGGAGGCGGCGGCGGCGGCGGCGGCTGGTAAGCGGGCGTTCGCCGCCCGGGATCGGCCGGCGCGACGCCGGCGCGCGGCGCGGCCCCTGCTCTTTCAATGCGCAAGCGCCCGATGTTTGTCCGTATTGTCACGCGGCGCGCGCAAGGGCCGCTTGAACAATCGCTTTTTCCTTCGGCCGCCAACGCCTTCGCGGGCGCGAGCACGATTCGGCTTGACGCTGGCGGACCCGTTTTCTAACTTTGAAGGGCCGGGAGCGCGCCGCGGTTTCGCGCTCCCGCGGTCCGGACCAAACCCACGCTCTTGGCCGTCCGGATGCGTTCACTGCGCGCCGTGGTGCGGCGTCGGGCCAAGAGGCCGTGCCACCGTTGCAGTGCCGTTGGCGTATTGCCCGCGGAAACCAAGACCGCACGAGTTCCCCGCTCTTCGGCGGGGAGGTGCCTGCGCACATGGCCGCCGCCCGTGCAGCGGACGAAACCGCGGGGCGAACGACCCGTCGTCGGTCCAACGCGCAAGGCCCCGAGGGCCCGGGATGATCCCGGGCCTTTTGTTTGCGCCTTTCCGGCCTCGGCCGGATATGACAAGATTCCGCCCGGCGACCGTGCCCGAGCGCCGGAACCCGGCGCGCCGCGCCCGGTCCATCGATCGTTCGGCCCGAGACCTTCCCGCCGCCCACCCGACGCCCCTGCGCTGATGCCTCGCGACCCTACGCCCCAGACGGTTTACCTCAAGGACTACTCGCCGCCCCCGTTCGTCGTGCTCACGGTGGAGCTGGACATCTCCCTGCACGACGAGCACGCGCGCGTACGCGCGCGGCTCGCCGTCGCGCGCAACCCGGCCTCGCCCGAGCGCGCCGCGCCGCTCGCGCTGGAGGGCGACGAGCTCGAGCTCACCGCCATCGCGCTCGACGGTCGCGACCTCGGCGACGACGAGTACCGCGTCGAGGGCGAGCGGCTCGTCGTGCCCGGCGTCCCCGACGAGTTCGAGCTGCAGACCGAGGTGCTGATCCACCCCGAGCGCAACACCCAGCTGATGGGGCTGTACGCGTCCAGGGACGGCTACTTCACGCAGTGCGAGCCCGAGGGATTCCGGCGCATCACGTATTTCGTCGACCGGCCGGACGTGATGGCGCGCTACACCGTCACGATCCACGCCGACCGCGCGCGCTTTCCGCAGCTGCTCGCCAACGGCAATCTGCTCGCCAGCGGCGACGAGCCGGGCGGCCGCCACTGGGCGACGTGGGAGGACCCGTTCCCCAAGCCCTCGTACCTGTTCGCCATGGTGGCGGCGAAGCTCGACCGGCTCGAGGACGCCTTCGTCACGCGCTCGGGCAAGCGCGCCAAGCTGCAGATCTACGTCGAGCCCGGCAAGCTGGATCAGGCCGGCTTCGCCATGCAGGCGCTGAAGAGGGCGATGAAGTGGGACGAGGACGTGTTCGGCCTCGAGCTCGATCTCGACCAGTACATGATCGTCGCCGTCGGCGACTTCAACATGGGCGCGATGGAGAACAAGGGGCTCAACATCTTCAACACCAAGTACGTGCTGGCGCGCCCCGATGTCGCCACCGACGTCGACTTCCAGAACATCGACCGCGTGGTGGCGCACGAGTACTTCCACAACTGGACCGGCAACCGCGTCACCTGCCGCGACTGGT
>CAZGTK010000123.1:0-7066 GCA_964528415.1 uncultured Burkholderiales bacterium
GGCCGCCTGCTGGTCGCCGACACGCGCAACAACCGCATCGCGATTCTCGAGGTCGACGGCGCGCGCGGCCGCATCGTCGGCGAGCTGAGCGACGGCCTCGGCGCGCCGGAGGGCGTCGCGCAGGGACCCGACGGCACCGTCTACGTCACCAACGTCGGTCTCGGCAACGTCGTCGCGTTCCGCGGCGGCAAGAGGATTGCCGCGGCCGGCAGCCACGGCGGCGGCCCGGCGCAGTTCAGCCGGCCCCACGACGTCGAAGTCGGCGCGGACGGCGCGGTCTACGTCGTCGACTCCGGCAACGACCGCATCCAGGTGCTCGGTCCGGACCTCGCCTTCCGGCGCGAGCTCAGGGGCCCGCCGTTCGACTTCGACGATCCGAAGTATCTCTTCATCGACGAGGGCGGCCGCCTCTGGGTCGCCGACCAGCGCAGCCACCGGATCAAGGTGTTCGACCGCAGCCTGAAGCCGGTCGGCGCGATCGGCAGCGGCCGCGCCGGCGCGGCGCCGGGCGAGATCAACAATCCGGAGGGCGTGCTGCGCGCGGGCGAGCGGATGTGGATCGCGGACACGTACAATGACCGCATCGTCCGCTACCGGGTAACCCTGCCCTGACGCCATGCAGAAGTTCAATTTCCGCATCCGCACGCGCAGCGGCACGCCGGTGGACAGCGTGACCATCCAGGCGCCGGACCGCGATGCCGCCGAGCGGCGGCTGCGCCAGATGTACCTCGGCTGCGAGATCCTGGAGTGTCAGGAGATCGAGACTCCGTCCGAGGCCGCGCCGGGCCTCGAGGACTTCATCTCGCTAATATCGAAGCAGGAACCGCCCCGGAAATGACCCGCGGCGTGAAGCCGAGCGGGATGAACTCGCTCTCGATCAGCTCGTCCAGAAGGTCGCGGTAGTCGCCGGCGCCCTTGCTGTCGGGCGCGTGGCCGAAGACGTCGCGGTTGTGCGCCGGGCTCTCGGCGAGGCTCACGTTCTCGGTGATGGTGGTCCGGCAAACCTCGTCCCCGTGGCGTTCGCGCAACTGCTCGACGATCTGCCACGACAGCTTGCGGCGGCGGTCGAAGCGCGTCACCACGTAGCGGCGCGGAATGCGCGCCTTGATCACGTGTTCGAGCGCCCGCAGCGTGCGGTCCACCTGCTCGACGCCTTTCACGGCCAGGTAGTCGGCGGACACCGGCACCAGCACGCGGTCGGCAGCGAAGATGCCGTTGAGCGACAGCGTTCCCAGCATCGGGCAGGCGTCGATCAGCACGGGGCGCTCGGTCGCCAGCTTCTCCCGGATGAGCCCGGCCTTGAGCTTGTTGAGCACGTTGGGGCCCTTGCCGAACTGCGAGTCCACCTTGGCAAGGTCGAGGTGGGCGGGAATCACGTCCCACCCCAGGCTCGAGCGGTAGGTGACGTCGGCGAGCCGGCGCACGTCGCGATAGAAGCCGTACACGCTCTGGTCGGCCGAGGGCTGCAGACCGGCGATGAAGGAGGTATGCCCCTGCGGATCGAGATCGATCACCAAGGGATCGCGCCCGCGTCGCGCCAGCAAGCCGGCCAGATTGAGCGTCGTCGTGGTCTTGCCGACCCCGCCCTTCTGGTTGAAGACGACGATGCGAGCCATGGAACCCCCGGGAAGTGCCGGTCTTGCGCCGGTACGTTTTTCGTTTTTAGCCCAGATTCATGGTCTTGGCAACGCTTAATGTGGCCGATTTTTGAAAAATTACGAATCCCCATGAAGGAGGTGGAAAATGCGCCTTGAAGGCTCGTGCCATTGCCGGGCGGTGACGTTCACCGTCGACTCCCGCACCCCCTACCCCTACCTGCGGTGCTACTGCTCGGTCTGCCGCAAGACCGCCGGCGGCGGCGGCTACGCCATCAACATCATGGCCCTCACCTCGACGCTCACGGTGCGCGGGCGCAAACACCTCGGCGTCTACCACGCCCGGCTTGGCGTCGACGAGGACGGCAACGACCAGATCAGCCCCGGTCGCCGCCACTTCTGCCGCGAGTGCGCGTCAGCGCTGTTTATCTGGGATCCGCGTTGGCCGCGCTGGGTCTACCCGTTCGCCTCCGCCATCGACACGCCGCTGCCGAAGCCGCCCGAGCGCGTGCACGCCCTGCTGAACTCGACCGCGCCGTGGGTCGAGCGTCCGCGCAGCGGCAAGCACGACCGCTGCTTCGCCGAATGGCCGGACGAGGCGATCATCCAGTGGCACCGCCGGCACGGGCTCTACGGCTGAGCGCGATCAGGCCAGCAGGCGCAGCACGGGCAGCGTGAAATAGGCGACCGTCGCCGCGCCGCCGAGAAAGAGCGCCCACAACAGCACGCGCCGGGCCAGGCGTCGCGCCCGCGAGCGGGCGCCTGCCCCGGGCCCCGGCGCCGGCATCAATGGGGGCGGCCGCCGCCGGGATCATGGGCGCCCGACGGTTCCCGCATCGGGCACGCGTTCGCGGCCCACTCGCCGCACAGGCCCGCGCACATCTGCCGCAGCACCGGCGGCGCCTCCCCGTGCGCGCAGATCGCCTCCATGTGCCGCAGGACCATGAGGGCGAGGCGCGGGCACGGCGACCGCTGGTACGAGCTCATCAGGTATAGCAGCGCGCTGGTGAGCGTCTCGACGCGGCTCGCGGCCGGATCAATCGGGGGCGTCGGCATGGACCCTCTCCCTGCCCGGGCGCGGCAGGCGGAACGCCCGCGGCGCGGCCGCGTCGTCTCGCCCGCGCTCGCCCCGAAGGACCCGGTTGACCCTCACCCGCTTTGGCGCGGCGAACACCGGGCCCGCGCGGGTCGTCGCCCCGCGCCGCGCCGATCGCGGCAGCGCGCCGCTGGCGGTGAGCACGAACGCGTCGGAGCGAGTCCAGGCGCGAAACGCGTCGAACGAATCCCACACGCTCCACAACAGGTGCGACGCCGCGCCGTCCTGCGAGCGCGCCACCTCCACCCGGCGGCAGCCCTTGCGGCACGCCATCATTCCGGCGAGCGCCCGGCAGCGCGCGTCGAACGCGTCGCGCCAGGCCGGCAGGATCGAAAAGTACTCCTCGATGACGATCATCGGCGCGTGCTCCTCAGTGCAGCGAGCCGCGCGCCGCGCGGTCTCGCTTCTGCGCCTGGTACAGCAGGTCGTACCACTGCGCGACCAGGCGCCGGCAGACCTCGCGCAGCAACGGCGGCACGGACGCGTCGGGATGCGCCTCGACCGCCTGCAACTGGCGGATGACGAGCTGCGCCTGGGTCGGGCAGCCGCTTTGCGCATGCCGGGTCATCAGGTGCAGCGCCGAGGCCACCAGCGCGGCCGGGTTCGGGACGGTGGAAACGGATTCAGACATGGTTCGGCTCCAGCGTTTGGGCACATGCGGCCGGCGTCGTCACGACGCGGGTTGGCGGCCGCCTCCTGGCCCGTGGCTGGCGTCCGATCTGGCTTGGCTGGCTGGGGCGGTGACGTGCGGGGGTCGAGCCACCCGCACACGAGCGGTGGCGGATCGGCGTCAACGACTCATACCGAGGCCTCCTTGCGCCGCGATGGCGGCGCTTCGATGGGGGGAACGCGCCATCCGACGCTCAGGCGGTCAGGATCAGACGGCCATGCTGCGTCAGCCGCAGGCGGTATTCGCGCCCGCCATGAACGATGACCAGCTCCCCGGCTGCGCCTAGGAGCTCCCGGCTCGAGACCTTGCGGGCGCCCTGCTCGACGCCGGGCGAAGCCTGCTCCGCCTGCCCCGAGGCGGGCGGCTGCCGCCGGTTGAATCGACGCTCGTTCATGGAAGCAAATGATAATCGTTCGCATTAGATCTCGCAAGTGCCCTCGAGGAATTTCTTAGGCACTGGATTTAAGGGACTATTCGTACATGGGACAGGGAATCGGCGGCAATCCCTTGCGTCCGAAAACGTAATGACTGATAATCATTCCCATGTACATCTGTCTCTGCAACGCCGTCACCGACCGGGAAATCCGCCAGTGCGCGGAGCTCGGCGCCTCGTCGCTCGAAGAGCTGCGGGATTCCCTCGGCGTGGCCTCCTGCTGCGGGCGGTGCGAGCACGCCGCCCGCGAACTCCTGCGCGAGTGCCGCGGCGGCTGCGCCGCAGCGCTCGATCCGGCCTGATCCCCTGCCCGCTTTCTGCGCTCGGCCCGTGGTGCTAGCCTTGGGGCTTCACCCGGTGACGTGACCGCCCGCCCCGGTCAGACGCGCCGCCCCCATCGACCCGCCGGGGTCCATTTCCAGGAGGCCGCGATGAAAGGCGACAGGAAAGTCATCGAGCATCTCAACAAGGTGCTCTACAACGAGCTCACCGCGATCAACCAGTACTTCCTGCACGCGAAGATGTTCGAGAACTGGGGGCTCAACAAGCTCTACGAGCACGAGCACCACGAGTCGATCGACGAGATGAAGCACGCCGACAAGCTGATCGCGCGCATCCTCTTCCTCGAAGGACTGCCGAACCTGCAGGATCTCGGCAAGCTGATGATCGGCGAGAACGTTCCGGAGGCGCTCTCCCTGGACCTGAAGATGGAGCAGCGGGCCCACCCCGACCTGAAGGCCGCCATCGCCCACTGCGAGAGCGTCGGCGACTACGTGTCGCGCGAGCTGTTCGAGGACATCCTCGAGTCGGAGGAAGACCACATCGACTGGCTCGAAACCCAGCTCGAGCTGATCGACAGGCTCGGCCTGCAGAACTACCTGCAGTCGCAGGTGTCCTGACGCGCCCGCCGCGCCGCGCGCTACTCGAGATCCTCGATCGCGAACCGGTGGAACTTCTGCGCCACGCGGAAAGGCGCGCGGCGCACCACGTTCATGACCCGCTCCACCTCGGGCTCGGTCACGGCGTGGATCAGCAGGAAGTCGCAACCCTCGCGCGCGAGTTCGCGATAGGTCTCCATCACGTGCTTGGTGGCGCCGAAGCTCGCGATGAAGCCCGCGTTCTCGACCGATTCGCCCGCCGTGCGCGCCATCGCCTGAGCCGGCACGCGGATCACGTCGCTCTCGTCGTACCCGCCGGTGAGCAGATCGCCGCGCACGCGCTCGGCGGGCTCCGCGCCGGGGAACGCCGCGATCACGTAGCCCATCGGATAGAAAAGACCGAAGTCGGTCGGCGGCGCCGATGCCGCCTTCCCTCCCGTTCCAGCCTGCCGGCCGGCTTGCCGAGGTGTGGCCATGCGTCCTCCTTTCGTTCAGCGTGCCGCAGGATGCGCGGACGCCAGCGGCGTTTCGCCGTGCACGATCACGCCGATGGCGGCCGCCTGAGGTAGGACACCCGAAGGCCGCGCGGGATTCCGTCGCGCCAGCCTCAGCGCGCGAGCGCCGGTTCGTCCGTGATGATCCCCTCGACGCCGAGTTCCCGGCAGCGGCGGTGCTCCTCGCGGGACGCGGCGCCGTAGACCAGGCTGCGCCAGCCGGCGGCGCGCGCCCGGCGCACGCCCTGTTCGCTCGCCGCCGCGTGGTGCCACACCAGCGTGCGCAGGCGCGGCTTGCGGCGATGCGCTTCGAGCAGCGCATCGAGATCGGGCGGCGCCGCCGCCAGCAGCAGCCCGCCGTCCGCGTCGAGATACGCCAGCGCGTCCACGACGGCGGCGTGGTCGAACGAAGTGATCAGCGCGCGCGGCGGCAGCCCGCCGCGGGCAAACCGGCGCGCCAGCGGCCCGATCGTGTCGGCGTTCTTGAGCTCGACGTTCCAGAGCAGGTCGGGCCAGCAGGCGAACGCCTCCTCCAGGGTCGGCACCGCGTAGCCCACGGCCTGCGCGATCTGTCCGCGGGTCAGCTCCGCGACCGGCGTACCGTCGGCGAGCGCGGCGTCGTGGAACAGGACCAGGCGGTCGTCGAAGGAAGCGCGCAGGTCGGTCTCGATGCCGTCGACGCCGAGGGCGACCGCGGCCTCGAACGCGGCCAGCGTGTTCTCGGGCCGCGTCGCGTGGTAGCCGCGGTGCGCGAGGATCAGCACGGCAATCGACGCGCGCGCGCCCGCGCCGCCGGCATCGCAAACGCCTCGGATCGTTTCCCCGGCGGGTCACGCCGCCGGGTGACGCAGGGCATGCAGGCCATCGTCGTCGCGCGCAGGGGATGCGGCCCATTGTAGTGCAACGGGCAGGGCAACCGCGCCGGCATGGTGCGGCCGGCGACCGCTGCCGGCGGCCAAGCCGTTGATTTCGCAACGCCGTTTCGTTGGCACCGCGGTTGCCATGAAGGAATCCCGGGGAACGCGCGCGGGTCCAACGTACGCTTCCACCGAACCCCGGAGGTGGGACGACATGGCCATCCACGAGGAACTGCTGTCCGCTGCGGTAATGACCCACGTCGGCGTCGTCGGGCTCATCTACGCCGCCGCGATCGCGGTGCTGGTGCTGCTCGCGGGCTGCAGCCGTCCGCGCCGTTTCGCGCTCCCGCGGCGCGGCGCTCGGCTGCACCGTCTTGGCAGCGGCCTGCAGCGCGCCCGGGCCCGGGTTGCCCGCATCGTGTCGCGGCTGCGGCGCGCGCGCCCCCGGCGCTGATTGCCGCGCCGCGCGGTTTCGCCCACACTGGGCCGCGCGATGCTCGAAATCGACGGCGCCCACGGCGAAGGCGGAGGTCAGCTGGTGCGCACGGCCGTGGCGCTCGCGGCCCTGAGCGGTCGCGCCGTGCGCGTGCGCAACGTGCGCGCCGGCCGCCGCAATCCCGGCCTCGCTCCCCAGCACGCCGCCGCGGTGCGCGCCGTCGCCGCGCTCTGCGACGCCGACACCCGCGGCGTCGAGACCGGCTCCCGCGAACTCAGCTTTGCGCCGGCCGCCCTGCGCGGGGGCAACTTCGAGATCGACGTCGGCACCGCCGGCAGCGTGACGCTGGTGCTCCAGGCCGTCATGCCGGTCGCGCTCGCCGCGCCCGAGCCGTGCCGGTTCACGGTGGGCGGCGGCACCGACGTGATCGGCGCGCCGCCCTTCGATTACCTGCAGCACGTCGTGCTGCCGCTGCTTTCCGCGATGGGCGTGCGCGCCGACCTCGCCTGCATCCGGCGCGGCTACTATCCGCGCGGCGGCGGGAAAGTCAGGCTCGAGGTGGCGCCGCGGCGGCCCGCGCCGCTGCGGCTGGAATCGCCCGGCGCGC
>CAZGTK010000124.1:0-1860 GCA_964528415.1 uncultured Burkholderiales bacterium
AGCCCGCGCGCGACGCGAGCCCCGCGAGGCGATCGACGCCCCCGGCCCGGCCGCGCGACCGCCGCCGCGCGGTTGCGCTGGCGCGGCGCGCCCAATCGGCGGACACTGGGACCGACGTGCAGGACCCTTCGCCATGACCCGCAAGACTTCCATCCGTGCCGCCGACGTGCGCGGCGCCAGCCGCCTCGCCGTGGATGCCGTCGCCGCGACCACGCGGCTGGTGGAGGCGATGCACTACACCATCGCCCGGCGGGCGGCGCCGAAAGGGCTGGTGGGCTGGACCGCGACGCGCGGCATTCCGGGACTCGTCTACCGCAGCGTGCGCGGCATCACGCGGCTGGTGGGCAGCGGCATCGACGCCGCGCTCGCGCCGCTCCCGCCGCCGCTCGAGCACGCGCGCTCCTCGCCCCGGCGCGAGGCGGTGGTGGCGGCGGTCAACGGCGTGCTGGGCGATTACCTCGAGGCGAGCGCCAATCCGCTGGCGATCGGCATGCGACTGCGGCGCGACGGCGCGCCGCTCGTCATCGAGCGCGGGGCGCTGGCGGCGGCGCTGCCGCGCGCTTCCGGCCGTGTCCTGGTGCTCGTGCACGGCATCTGCATGAGCGACCTGCAGTGGCGCCGGCAGGGGCACGACCACGGCGCCGCGCTCGAGCGCGATCTCGGCTTCAGCGCCGTCTACCTGCACTACAACAGCGGCCTGCACGTGTCCAGCAACGGCCGCCGCTTCGCGGCGCTGCTGGAGGAACTGGCGAGTCAGTGGCCGGTGCCGCTGGACGAGCTGGCGATTGTCGGCCACAGCATGGGCGGACTGGTGGCGCGCAGCGCCTGCCACTACGGCGCGCGGGCCGGCCATGGCTGGCCGGCGCGGTTGCGCACGCTGGTCTTCCTCGGCACGCCGCACCACGGCTCGCCGCTGGAGCGCGCGGGCAACTGGGTCGACGCCGCGCTCGGCGCCAGCCGCTATACCGCGCCGCTGGCCCGCCTGGGGATGATCCGCAGCGCCGGCGTGACCGACCTGCGCTTCGGCAACGTGCTGGACGAAGACTGGCGGGGTCGCGACCGCTTCGCCCGCGACGGCGACCGCCGCCGGCCGCTGCCGCTGCCGCGCGGCGTGCGCTGCTGCGCGGTGGCGGCGACGCAGGAAGGCAGCCGGCGCCGCGTGGCGGAGGTGCTTCCCAGCGACGGCTTCGTGCCGCTCGACAGCGCGCTGGGGCGTCACCCCGATCCCCGCTTCGCGCTGGATTTCCCCGCCGGGAACTGGCGGATCGTCGAAGGCATCGGCCACTTCGATCTGCTGTCGCGGCGGGAAGTCTACGCCGGCCTGCGCGACTGGCTGGCGCGCTAGGTTTCCGCTTTGCCGACGCGGTGGCGCTGGCTGCTCGGGACCCTGCTGGTGCTGGGCGCGGGACCGGCGCCGGCCGCGCCCGACGCGCCGCCGCGGCTGGTGCTGTTCGGCGACAGCCTGCTCGACAGCGGCAACGTCTACCACGCCTCGCGCGCGCTCGGCCTTACCCCCGCGTTTCCGCCGTCGACGCCGCCGTACCGGCGTTACTGGCAGGGGCGCTTCTCGAACGGCCCCAACGCGGCCGACTATCTGGCGTTGCGCTTTTGCGGCGTCTGGTCGACGCCGGCGCTGGCCGCGCCCGATCGCGCGGCGCGGGCGTGCGCGGCCAACTTCGCCTTCGGCGGCGCGACGGCCGGCATCTGGAGCGCGACCCCGGGCGGCGTGCTCGGGCCCGGCTTTCGCGCGCAGGTGGAACTGTTTGCCGCGGCGACCGGCGGCGCGGCGCCCGGGGAGTCGATCTACGTCGTCTGGGTCGGCGCCGACGACTATCTCTACGCGGCGCCGCCGCCGGCGCC
>CAZGTK010000124.1:1870-6989 GCA_964528415.1 uncultured Burkholderiales bacterium
GCGGTGGCGGGCCACATCAAGGCCGGAATCGAGAGTCTCTACCGGATGGGCGCGCGCCGTTTCCTCGTGCTCGACCTGCCGGACCTCGGCGGCCTGCCGATGTCGGCGGGAACGGCGTCCGCGGCGCGCCTCACGCAGCTCGCCGTGACGCACAACCGGAATCTGGCCGCGGCGGTCGGCGAGCTCCAGGCCGCGCAGCCGGGCATCGACGTGCGCCTGGTGCGCGCGTCGGCGCTGGCCAAGGCGCTCGACGTGCAGCCGCGGGCGGGTCCCGCGGCAGGTTGCCTGGAGCGATTCCTGCGTTTCGCTTCGGCCTGCAGCTCCGTCGACGAGTCGCTGTTCTACTCGGAGCGCGGCCTGCCGCCGCAAACCGGCGGCTTTTTCTGGGACGAACTGCACCCCACCACCCGCGCCCACCGGCGCGTCTTCGAGGCGATGGAGCGGGCCGTGCCCGACTGGCTGCCGTGACGCGGCGGATTCTCCGCGCTGACGAGCGGGCGAGTTGCCTCGCGTCGGCGGGGGAAGGCGGGTATGATGCCGCCTGCAGCGTCGGTCCAGTCGGCTGACCGCTGCGTCACGCTGATTTCTTCCTTGAGCGGCCCATTCCTGTCCCCACGGGCCGCGACCTCGTCCCACCGCTCCGTGCCGTGCGCGCTGATACGGGATCCTGACCCATCGAAGATCTTTGCACGCACCGGACTGCCGCGGACGGCACACGCCGCACTTGAGGAGGAGCACACGATGAGGCACAGCGAAGACCGCGAGTACTTCGAGATCATCCGCGTCATTTCGGATTCACGGCTGCTGGACGCCGAGTCGTACGAGCGCATCTACTGGCGGGGCGACGGCAAGCCGCTCGCCCAGGGGTTCTACCGCGTCAGCTGGCCTGTGGTGACGGTCGCCGGGCGCTTCGACGAGCGCGCGGTGTTCATCGGGCCGTACTCGAGCCCGGCGGCGGCCCGCGCCGGCTGAGGCCGGGCGCGCGAGGCATCGCCCCGACTGCCCGGGTCGTGTTCCTGCGCGCGGCCAGCGGGCGGGAAAAAAAAGCGCGAGGGCGCGGGTCGAGGGTTGGCGCGCCCGCAGGTGACGCGCGCATCCTCGCGACCCCGGGTCAGTTACCTGGAGGAGACGACAATGCCCCCGGCGTCTGCCCGCGCCCCCGCGGCAAGTCTGGCGACCGCGGCCGCGGCTCAGCCGTGGACGAGATACTTCTCCATCACCCGGTTCGGCAGGCGCAGCGCGTCGCGGCGATACGGCTCGCTGAGGATCTTGGAGTTGATCTTCACTTCGACCACGGCCGGGCGGTTCGCCGCCAGCGCCTCGTTGATCATCGCGCCGACCTGGTCCTCGGACTCGGCGCGCAGCGCCAGGGCGCCCATGTTGCCGGCGATGGTGGCGAAGTCCGGATTGTCGAGGTCGGTCCAGAAGAAGCGCTCGTTGAAGAAGTCGTACTGGTTGCGTTTCTCGGCGCCGTACTGCGAGTTGTTCAGCAGCACCGCGACGACGTTGATCTTCTCCGTGACGGCCGTCATGACCTCCTGCATGGTCATGCCCCAGGCGCCGTCGCCGACGAGGGCGACGACCGGAAGGTCGCGATAGGCCAGCTTCACGCCGAGCGCGGTCGGATAGCTCACCCCGATGCCGCCGAGGCTGCCGGCGCTGAACCAGCGGCGCGGCTTGTCGAAGCCGAAGTAGCCGTTGGCCGTGCCGGCGACGTTGCCGATGTCCGTCACGACCGCGACCTCGCGCGGAAGGCAGTGGGCAATTTCCCACAGCACCCGCCGCGGGTTCATCGGTTGCTTGTCCGCGAGCGACATTTCCCTGAGCCGCGCGGTCCACGCGTTCTTCTCGGCCGCGATCTCCTGCAGGCGCTTGCCCGGGTTGACGGCGGGTCGCCGGTCGGCGGTGGCGTCCAGCAGCTGCTGGGTGACCGCCTTGCAGTCCCCGAGCAGGCCGACCTCGATCGGGCGCAGCGCGCCGAGCTCGAGCGGGTTTATCGAGTTGTGGATCAGCCTGGCCTTCTTCGGGAAGTAGTCGAGGTCGTACTGCGGGTTGGTGCCGAAGCCGTTCAGCCGCGTGCCCAGCGCCAGGACGACGTCGGCCTCGGCGATCAGGCGCATCGCCGCGAGCGAGCCCTGGTAGCCGATCGGCCCCACCGCCAGCGGGTGGCTCGCGGGGAAGGCGTCGTTGTGCGAGTACACGCATCCCACCGGCGCGCACAAGTGCTCGGCGAGGCGGGCGATCTCGGGCCCGGCGCCGGCGTCGATGGCGCCCAGCCCCGCCAGGATGAAGGGCCGCTTGGCCTTGCTGATCACGTCGGCCGCGCGCGCGACGGCCTCGGGCGGCGCGCCGCCGTAGCGGCCGTCGGTGCGGTAGTGGGCCGGCGCCAGCTCGTCGTCCTCCCACACGCCGTAGTACATGTCGCGCGGGATGTCGACCTGGGCGGGCCCGCGCGTCGCGTAGGCGGCGCGGAACGCGGTGCGCACGGCCTCGCTGATTCGCTCCGGACGGTTGACCTGGATCTGGTGGTTGACGATCGGCGCGAACAGCTTCATCTGGTCGATTTCCTGGAACGTGCGCGTGCCGATGGTGGGGCTGGTGACCGCCGGCGTGAGAAGCACCAGCGGCGTGTGGTTCAGGAACGCGCTGGAGACGCCGGTGACCAGGTTGGTGACGCCCGGCCCGTTCTGGCCGATGCACACGGCCGGCCGGCCGGTTGCCCGCGCGTAGCCCTCCGCCATCAGCGCCGCGCTCTGCTCGTGCCGCACCTGGATGAAGCGGATGCCGGCCCGCGGGAACAGGTCGAGCGGATCCATGAACGCCGAGCCGACGAGCCCGAAGATCGTGTCCACGCCCTCCAACCGCAGGGCTTCCACCAGGGCTTCGCTGCCCGAAATCTTGCGCGACATTCATTTCCTCCGTGTCTGGTTCAATGGCTGATGGAACTCGGCCCTCCGGACGCGGCGCGCGGCCGGGGAGGGGCCGGGAATCATGCTGCGGCCCGGATCTCCGAGGCGGCCGCGCGCGCCGCCGACCGGATGAGCTCGGCGGCGCGCTCGGCGATCATGATCGTGGGAACGTTGGTGTTGCTCGCGACCAGGAACGGCACGACGGACGCGTCCACCACCCGCAATCCCTGCAGTCCGTGCACGCGCAGCTCGGGGTCCACCACCGCCCCGGCGTCGGCTCCCATGCGGCAGGTGCCCGTCGGGTGCCAGCAGGTCTGGCCCGTGCGCCGCGCGTAGTCGAGCAGCTCGTCGTCGGACACCGCTTCGGCGCCCGGCCGCACCTCGCGCACGATCAGCGGCCTGAGCGCCGGCTGCGCGGCGATGCGGCGCATGAGCTTCAGCACGCGAACGGTCACCTCGCGGTCGAGCGGATGGCTCAGGTAATTGGCCTCGATCCGCGGCGACTCGCGCGGATCGCGCGAGCGGATGTGCAGGCGCCCGCGCGACTCCGGGTACAGGAAATAGCCGCCGATGTGGAAGCCGGAATGGCGGTCGAGCCCGGTGTCGGCGCTCGAAGAAAGCCGGCTGGTGCCGCTCACGAGCCCGCTCTGGATGCGCACGTCGGGGTACGGCAGCCCCTCGCGCGTGCGGGCGTACGCCAGCGCGGTGAGCGAGGGCGTGGCGAACAGCCCGTCGCGGAACAGCGCGTAGCGCAGCAGCGCGCGGGCCATGCGCAGGCGGCTCCGCAGCAGGTCGTTGACCGTGATCGGCAGCGTGCACTCGAAGCCGAGGCGCGGCATCAGGTGGTCCTGCAGGTTCTCGCCGACGCCCGGCAGGTGCCGCACGACGCGGATGCCGTGCTCCTTCAGCGCCTCGCCGTTGCCGACCCCGGACAGCTCCAGGAGCTGCGGCGAGCGGATCGCCCCGGCGGCGAGCAACACTTCCCGCCCGGCCCGGGCGGTCGCGCCGCGGCCGGCGTGCAGATAGTCGACGCCGACCGCGCGGGTGCCGTCGAAGCGCACGGCGGAGGCGACCGCGCCGGTGAGCACCGTCAGGTTGCGCCGGTTGCGCACGGGCTCCAGGTAGCCGGCCGCCGCGCTGCAGCGCACGCCGTTGCGGGTGCTGAGCTGCAGGTGCGCCGCGCCCTCCGCGCGGTCATCGTTGTAGTCGTCGGTGCGCGCAATGCCGGCCTCGCCGCAGGCGTCGATGAAGCGGTCGGTGATGGGGTCGCCTTTCAGCCGGCTGACGCCGATCGGACCGCCGGCGCCGCGGTACGCGCGGTCGCCGAACGGACAGTCCTCCAGCCGCATGAAGTGCGGCAGTACCTCGTCCCAGCTCCACCCCGGGCAGCCGGCGGCCGCCCACTCGTCGTAGCGGCGCGGATGGCCGCGCACGAACAGCATGCCGTTGACCGAGCTGGAGCCGCCCAGGAGGCGCCCGCTCGGCCAGGCGATGCGGTTGCCGTGCAGCTCCGGCTCCGGCTCGGTCTCGGCCTGCCACAGGTAGCGGCTGTCGCCGAGGACCCTGCCGACGCCGAGCGGCACCCGCACCCACAGGCTGTTCGGGGCGTCGCCCGCCTCCAGCAGCAGCACGCGCGTCTGCGGGTCCTCGCTCAGCCGGTTGGCGAGCACGCAGCCGGCCGAGCCGGCGCCCACGATGATGTAGTCGTACGTCGGTTGTTCCATTCGGTCGTCGTTCCGGCGGCGCCGCCGCGGCTTATGCCGCCCGCGCCGCGGCGCCGTTGGTGGATATCAGGTGCAGGATCTCGCGCACGTGGTGGACGATCTTCACGTTCTCGTCGCTGTCGACGTCGCGCGGGCGCGGGCTCGAGAGCGGGATGATCTCGGAGATCCGCCCCGGGCGCGGCGACATCACCACCACGCGGTCGGCGAGCTTGATCGCCTCGTCGATGTTGTGCGTAATGAACAGCACCGCCTTGCGCTCGCGCTCCCACACGCGGATCAGTTCGTCCTGCATCTTCTCGCGCGTGAACGAGTCCAGCGCCGCGAACGGCTCGTCCATCAGCAGCATCTTCGGGTTCACCGCCAGCGCGCGCGCCAGCGCGACGCGCTGCCGCTGGCCGCCGGAGAGCTGGTGCGGGTACTTGTTCTCGAAGCACTAGTGATCGATCAGATCGACGTAATGGCGCAAGACGAGCTAGCGCTCGGCAT
>CAZGTK010000125.1:0-5597 GCA_964528415.1 uncultured Burkholderiales bacterium
CCCTCGAGGATCTCCAGGAACCGCGACATGTGGGTTCCCTTCTGGTGCGCGGGCAGCCCGACGTACATGTCGATCGAGGCCACCGTCGGCTGCTCGCGCCCGTCGGGCGCGGTCACGTTCACCGGGAAGCGCACGTCCTTCACGCCCACGCGCTGGATCACGATCCGGCGATGGTCAGCCACCGACTGGATGTCGGGGAGCACCCGGAACTCAGGCGCATTCATCAGCTATCTCCTTGATCAAAAATTCAGTTTTTGGCCGAAGCCGAATCCGGTGCGCGCAGGCCGCCGCACGCGCCGGCGAATCCGCTACCGACAGCAACCGCATCCGGGGCGGCCAGGCAATGGGCGTTCAGGTAGGCGTTCAGGGTTGCCTGGCCATGCGGTCGGGCCGCCTCTTTGTCATGGACAACTAGCGCCGTGCTTGCAGCCTTCGAGAAATCCGACCGATTCCCCATGACACTTTTGCCGGACTCCTGAAGAAGCGCTACTTCATTATTTACAAATGAATTATTCGCCAAAGCGGCGGCTGACAGAAGAACCAGCGCGGGCCCGACGAGCAACAGACTGGATGAGCGCTTCATGAGTTCCCCTTTCGTTTTGTCCTAGGCAAAATAAGTTTTCGGTGCTACAGTACCGACCACGTGGTAGCTTGTCAACGAATTTGTCCAGGACGAAAAGGCATGGGGGCCAACGAAGCCAACGCAATCGAGCAGCACATGAGCATCGGCGCGGTCGAGCGCGACACGGGCCTGTCGAAAGACACGCTGCGCGTCTGGGAGCGCCGTTACGGGTTCCCGGAGCCGGCGCGCGACGACAACGGCGAGCGCGTCTACCCGCCCGAGCAGGTGGAGAAACTGCGGCTCATCCGCCGGCTGATGGACAACGGCCATCGGCCGGGCAAGATCATCGGCCAGCCGGTCGAGGAGCTGCGCCAGCTGGCGGACAGCGAGCGCGAGCCGGCCGACGAGGCCCTCGAGGGCATCGTGCAGCTGCTCGTGCGGCACGACAGCATCGAGCTCAAGCGCACCCTGTCGCAGCGGCTGGTGCGCCAGGGCCTGCAGCGGTTCGTCACCGAAACCGTGGCGCCGCTCAACACGCTCATCGGCGACGCCTGGATGAGCGGACGGCTCGCCGTGTTCGAGGAGCACCTCTACACCGAGGTCATGCAGGGGCTGCTGCGCAGCGCCATCTCCGGCGCCCAGCATCCCGGTCTGCCGCCGCGCGTCCTGCTTACGTCGCTGCCCGGCGAGGAGCACTGCCTCGGCCTGTTGATGGCCGAGGCGATGCTGACCGTCGAAGGCGCCACCTGCATCCCGCTCGGCACCCAGGTGCCCGCCGCCGATGTCGCCAAGGCGGCGCGGGCGCACCGCGCCGACGTCGTCGCGCTGTCCTTCAGCGCCGCGTTTCCGACGCGCAACGCCGTGACCCACCTCATCGACCTGCGGGCCATGCTGCCGGAGCGTTTCGGGCTCTGGGCCGGCGGCGCCGGCATCGCGCGCCAGAACAAGGAAGTCGCCGGCGTCGCCATCGTCAAGAGCCTCGACGACCTGCTCGCGGTGCTCGCGGCCTGGCGCGCGACCCACGCGCACGCCCTGCCGGCGAGCCACTGACCGCGACGAGGTGAGCGTCGGCCGGCTTCGCCTCGTCCTCGGCGACCAGCTGGACGCGCAGGCGCCCGCGCTGGCGGGCTTCGATCCGGCGCGCGACCGCGCGCTGATGATCGAGGCGGCCGGGGAATCCACCCACGTCTGGAGCCACAAGGCCCGCATCGCGCTGTTCCTCGCCGCGATGCGCCATTACGCCAAAGCCCTGCGACGGCGCGGCGTGCCGCTCACCTACTTGAGCGTCGACGAGCCCGGGCCGGCCGCCCTCGGCGAGCGCCTGCGCGCCGTCCTCGACGAGACCCGGCCCGACGCGCTGGTGGTCGCCGAGCCCGGCGAGATGCGCGTGCTGGAGGCAATCCGCGGCGCCTGCCGGGCCGCTCGCGTTGCGCTGGAGATCGTGCCGGACCGCCACTTCCTCGTCTCCCGCGACGAGTTCGCCCGCTGGGCGGAGCCCAAGCGCGAGCTGCGCATGGAATCGTTCTACCGCCACCTGCGCCGGAAGACCGGCGTGCTGATGCGCGACGGCGAGCCCGAGGGCGGGGCCTGGAACTACGACGCCGAGAACCGCCGAGGCTACGGCCGCGGCGGGCCCGGCGAGATCCCGCCGCCCGCGGCGTTCGCGCCCGACGCCATCACGCGGGAGGTCATCGCGCTGGTGGAACGCCGCTTCGCGGCTCATCCCGGCCGGCTCGACGCGTTCCGTTGGCCGGTCACGCGCGAGCAGGCGCTGGAGGCGCTGGCGCGCTTCGTCGATGCGCGGCTCGCGCAGTTCGGGCCCTGGCAGGACGCGATGTGGACCGACACGCCGTTCGGCTGGCACTCGCTGCTCTCCCCGGCGCTCAATCTCAAGCTCATCTCGCCGCGGGAGGTGATCGACGCGGCGCTGGCGGCCGCGCGCGAGCGCCGCCTGCCGATCGCCAGCGTCGAGGGCTTCGTGCGCCAGGTGCTCGGCTGGCGCGAGTTCGTGCGCGGCGTGTACTGGCTCGACATGCCCGGGCTGGCGCAGGCCAACCACTTCGGCCACCGGCGCGCGCTGCCGGCGTGGTACTGGAGCGCCGAGACGGACATGAACTGCATGCGCCAGGCCGTGGGCCAGACCCTCGCGATCGGCTACGCGCACCACATCCAGCGGCTGATGGTGACCGGGATCTTCGGCCTGCTCGCCGAGGTCGAGCCGCGGCAGGTGTGCGACTGGTACCTCGCCGTGTACGTCGACGCCGTCGAATGGGCGGAGCTGCCCAACACCGCGGGCATGGCGCTCTACGCCAACGGCGGGCGCTCCACCAGCAAGCCCTACGTCGCCTCCGGCGCGTACGTGAACCGCATGAGCAACTACTGCCAGGGCTGCCGCTACCGGCCCGACCGGCGCACCGGCGCGGAGGCCTGCCCGTTCACCACGCTGTACTGGAATTTCCTCGACCGCCACGAGGACGAGCTCGCCGCCAACCCGCGCACCTCGCTGATGGCGCGCAACGTGGCGCGCATGGACCGGGCGGAGCGCGCCGCGGTCCGGCGCCAGGCGGACGCGCTGCTCGAGCGGATCGACGGCGCCTAGACCGGCGCGATCAGCAGCGAGGCGTGCGCCACCAGCGCGCCGAGCGCCGCGCCGGCAAGCACGTCGCTCGGATAGTGCAGTCCCAGGACGGGCCGCGACATCGCCACCAGCAGCGTGAACGGGATCAGCAGCGGCGCCAGCGCGGGATAGTGGGCGAGCGCCACCGCGGTCAGGCCGACCGCGTGCAGCGTGTGGCCGGAGGGAAAGCTGAAGCGGTCGAGCGGCGCGGCGGCGCAGACGATCTCCGGCCGCACCGCGTACGGCCGCGGCCGCGCGGTGCGGCCCTTGAGCCACTTGTACAGCGCCGTGCAGGCAAGGCCGGTCAGCGCCAGCTGCAGCGCCGCCGCCGGGCCCCGCTCGCCGCCGGCGAGCGCGAGCGCCAGCATCAGCGCGTACCAGAAGACGCCGTCGCCGAGCCGGCTGACGGCGCGGAATAAACGCCGCGGCCAAGGCCGGCGGCTCACGCGGTTGACGCGCAGGCACGCGGCCGCGTCCCAGTCCGTCAGCCGCCGCAACGCCGGCGCGAGCCTAGAACCTATCTCATCATTCCCCGTGAACCGCGTTGTGGCCAGTAGCGGATGGACGCAAGGCGCGGCGGCGCCGAAATAGGTCGATATTTCAAGCCGCCGTAACGCCGCAGACGCCGCTCCTGGCCGCAACCCAGAGGGACCGGGCGATTGGGCCCGATAGCGTCGTTGCCGCCTCCTCATTGGGAATGACCCAATGTCGTCGTCGGCGCCTCGCTCTCGGACCCAATCGCCGCGGTCGCGGCCACGCGGAATGATGAGATAGGTTCTAGGCATACGCCACCTGCCCGCTCCAGCGGATCACGTCCCACAGCGCCTCCTCGACGGCATCGTGGATGTTCTCCCACGAGAGCGGCAGGACGGCGGCCCGCGCGCGCGCGCCGAGCGCCCGGCGTCGCTGCGGGTCGGCCGCCAGCTCCGCCGCCAGCGTGACGAAACCGTCGACGTCGCCGCACCGCGCGACCAGCCCGTTCACGCCGTGCCGGATATGCTCGCGCGCCGCGGCGTAGTCGAAGGCGACCACCGGCAGGCCGCTGGCCATCGCCTCCACGGTGACGTTGCCGTAGGTCTCGGTCAGGCTGGGAAACAGGAACAGGTCGCCCGACGCGTAGTGCTCGGCCAGATCGACGCCGGTGCGCATGCCGGCGTAGACGTGCTGCGCCGAATCGGCTTCCAGCGCGCGGCGCTCCGGACCGTCGCCCACCAGCACCAGGCGCGCGGAGGGGACGCGCGTCCTCACCGCGTTGAACGCGCGCAGTACGAGCGGCAGGTTCTTTTCCGCCGCCAGCCGGCCGACGTGAATCACGGCGAGGCCGCCGTCGCCGACGCCCCACTGCCGGCGCAGCTCGCCCCGGCGCCGCGCGGGATCGAACAGCTCGACGTCGACGCCGCGCGACACGACGCGCAGGCGCTGGAAGCCCTCCGCCGCGAGCTGCTCGAGCATCTCGTGGGTCGGCACCAGCGTCGCGCCGGCGCGATTGTGAAACTTCCGCAGGTAGCCGAGGATCGACTTCCTCAGCCAGGCGACGCCGTAGTGGGCGGTGTAGGTGTGGAAGTTGGTGTGGAAGCCGGTCATGACCGGCAGCCGCAGGCGCGTCGCCGCCTGCAGCGCCGACCAGCCCAGCGGGCCCTCGGTGACGATATGCACCGCGTCGGGGCGCCGCAGCGACCACGTCCGCACCAGCGCCTGGCGGGCGGGCAGGCCGACGCGCAGGTTGGCGTACCGCGGCAGCGGCAGGCTCGGCTTCAGCACCTCCTCGAAGCCGTCGGCGCGGCTCGGCGCGTCGCCGTGGCCCTGGCGCGGGCGGATCAGCTGCACCGCGTGAAGGCGCCGGCGCAGGCCGTCCACCAGCCGCCCGAGCGTCATGGCGACGCCGTTGATCTCCGGCGGATACGTCTCGGTGACCACCGCGACGCGCAGCGTCGGCCGCGCGGCCGGGAGCTGCTGCACGATGATCCCGGAGTTATCCACGGCGCGCACTATGCGGCGCGGCCGCGACACTCCGATGAAGGGGAGGTGATCGTTTCGTTACACCGGCGCCCTGGGGAAGGGCACCGCCCGCGGGAGCGCGGGCAAATCGCCTGAGAAACACCGGCCGGGGCGCCGCCCCGGCCGGCGCTCAGCGCGTTATTTCAGGTGCTTGCTGACGTACTTGGTCAGCTCGAACATGGACGCCTGCGCCTTGCCGAACAACGCCCGCATCTTCTCGTCGGCGTTGATCATGCGGCGGTTGACGGCATCCTGCAGCTTGTTCTTCTTGATGTAGTCCCAGACCTTGCTGGTGACTTCCGTGCGCGGCATCGGCACCGAACCCACGATGGCGGCCAGCGGGCCCGTCGGGGTCAGCGGCTTCATGAAGGCGGGATTGGGCTTGCGCTTCGCGGCGGGCTTCTTCGCCGGCTTCTTGGC
>CAZGTK010000125.1:5697-6941 GCA_964528415.1 uncultured Burkholderiales bacterium
TGAAGGCGGGATTGGGCTTGCGCTTCGCGGCGGGCTTCTTCGCCGGCTTCTTGGCTGCCGGCTTTTTCGCGGCCGGCTTCTTGGCTGCCGGCTTTTTCGCGGCCGGCTTCTTGGCTGCCGGCTTTTTCGCGGCGGGCTTCTTCGCCGCGGGCTTCTTTGCGGTGGTCTTCTTCGCCGCCGGCTTCTTGGCCGCCGGCTTCTTGGCCGCGGGCTTCTTCGCGGCCGGCTTCTTCGCTGCCATATCGTCTTCCCTCCAAGCGATTACTCGGAATGCTCCCTTTGCGGACGTCCCGCGCGCGAACGCGTCGGCCCGGCGTCGTGAGAATGCCTAAGCTTGGGCGGCGATGCAAGGGATTTCTGCTGCGAAGCCCGCTCGGGCGGGCCATCGCGCCGATTTTCGGCGGCGCGCGCGCGACCGACAGCGCGTTTCAGCCGAACAGCACGAGCAGCCAGACGGCCGGGACGTTCACGAGCGAGACGAAAACGGCGGCGCTGCCGATATCCTTGGCGCGCTTCGCCAGCAGGTGATTCTCGAGCGAAATCCGGTCCACCGTGGCCTCCACCGACGAGTTCAGCAGCTCCACGATCAGCACCAGCAGGACGCTGCCCACCATCAGCGCCTTGCCGATCCCGCTGGCGGGCAGGAGCAACGCCAGCGGAATCAGGACTGCGGCCAGGATCGCCTCCTGGCGGAACGCGTCCTCGTGGGTGAACGCGGCCCGGAAGCCGTCCATCGAGTAGAACAACGCGTTCCAGACGCGCTTCAGCCCGGTCTTGCCCTTGAACGGGCTCTGGTGCGGACTCATCGCCGTGCCAGATCGAGCGCCCGCGCCGCCCGCGCCTCGTCCAGGCGACCGACCGGCAGCGTGTGGGGCGCCGTCTTCACCGTCTCCGGGTCGGCGCGCGCCTCCTCCAGCACCGCCTTCATCGCCGCGACGAAGGCATCCAGCGTCTGCTTCGACTCCGTCTCGGTCGGCTCGATCAGCAGGCACTCCGGCACCAGCAGCGGGAAGTAAGTGGTCGGCGCATGGAAGCCGTAGTCGAGCAGGCGCTTGGCGAAGTCCATGGCCGTGGTGCCGTAATCGCGCGCCTCGCGACGCAACGTCACGATGAACTCGTGCCCGGCGCGGCGGCCGGGATACGCGAGCTCGAAGCCGGCCCCGGTCAGCTTCGTCATCAGGTAGTTCGCGTTCAGCGGCGCAAACTCGGACACGCGGTGCATGCCCTCGCGGCCCAGCATGCGC
>CAZGTK010000126.1:0-6923 GCA_964528415.1 uncultured Burkholderiales bacterium
GCGCCAGTTGCGCAGAATGAACTCGTGGATTTCGGCGCGGATCCAGTGCACGGCGAACGACACCAGCCGCACCCCGCGCTCGGGGTCGAAGCGCTTCACCGCCTTCATCAGGCCGATGTTGCCTTCCTGGATCAGGTCGGCGGGCGGCAGGCCGTAGCCCATGTAGCCGCGGGCAATCGCCACCACGACCCGCAGGTGCGAAAGGATCAGGTCCCGGGCCGCGTCGAGGTCGCCCTCGTCGCGGAAGCGGCGTGCAAGACGGGTCTCCTCGTCCTGGGTCAGGATCGGGAACCGGTTCACGCTCTGCACGTACGCTTCGAGACTGCCGACGGCGGTCGGGACGGGCAAAGCAAACGTTTCGGACATTGAACTCCCCTTCATGCGGCGAATGTTAGCACTCGATGTTTAAGAGTGCCAAATGGAGGCGAAGTTCCCTTCGGCTGAGACTCTAAGTGACTGTATTTAAGGTTATTTTGGTTCGATCTCGCGCAGGTGGCGGGCCACCGAGAGGGTCGCGCCCAGCCAGCCGAGGACGGCGGCCGTCCCCAGCAGCACGGCTGTCGCGGGAAGGTCCAGGTGCGAGAGGCTGAAACGGGCGCCGTAGAGCTCGGCCAGACGGCCCACGGGCGCGTTCAGCAAGGCCAGGGCAATGGCAACGATGCACCACCCGGCCGCGCCGCCGGCCAGTCCGGTGAGGGCGCCATAATAAAGAAAGGGTCGGCGGATGAAGCCGTCGGTGGCGCCGATCAGCTTGGCGACTTCGATCTCGTCGCGCTGGGTCAGGATTTGCAGGCGGATCGTGTTGAAGGTCACCAGGACCAGCGCGGTTCCCAGCAGCGCGGCGACCACGAGCACCGCCAGCTGGCCGACCCGCAGCAGCGCGTCGAGCCGGCGCGCCCACGCCGAATCCAGCTGGACGTGGTCCACGGCGGGCCACGCCGCCATCTGCTCGCGCATCCGCTCGAGCTGGTCCGGGTCCAGCGCCCTGGCGTCGACGACGTAGGCGTCCGGCAGGGGGTTGCGGTCCAGCACCGGGCCGAGGTCGCCGAGACCGGCGCTTTCGCGCAGCTGCTTGAGGGCCTCGTCGCGCGGCACGAAGCGGAACGCCGCGACGCCGCCGTGCTGCTCGAGGCGCTCGCGCACCTGCGCGAGCGCAGCGGCGTCGGACTCGCGCTTGAGGAAGACGGTGAACTGGGGGCTGGCGGCGACCCCGCTGGCCGCCCGGCCGAGGTTCTCCATCACGACGTAGCCGGCGGTCGGCAGGCTCAGGGCAATGCCGATCACCAGCACGTTGAGCGCCGCCGCCACCGGGTGACGCAGGAACCGGCGCAGCGTGCGCCCGAGCGCGCGCGCGTGCTGGCGCAGCCAGCGCGTCATGCCGCCAGCGCTCCCTGGCGCAACGCAACGAGGCGCCCCGGGTGCGAGGTCAGGATCGCCTCGTCGTGGGTGGCGATGATGACGGTCACGCCGACCTGGTTGAACGCGGTGAACACGTTCATGATCTCGTGGGCGTACTCGGTGTCCAGGTTGCCGGTGGGCTCGTCGGCCAGCAGGATCGACGGCCGGTTGACGACCGCGCGCGCGATCGCGAGCCGCTGCTGCTCGCCGCCGGAGAGCTGGATCGGATTGGCACGTTCGCGCTGGAGCAGGCCCACCTTGTCCAGCGCCGCGCGCGCGCGGCGCGCGCCCTCGCGCCGGTCGAACCCGGCAATCTCCAGCGGCAGCATCACGTTCTCGAACACGCTGCGGTCGAACAGCAGCTTCTGGTCCTGGAAAACCAGGCCCAGGTGGCGACGCAGATACGGCACGGCCGCCTGCCGCAGCTTGGAGATGTTCTGGCCCCTGACGACGATGCTGCCGCCGGACGGGCGCTCGATGAGCGCGATCAGCTTGAGCAGCGTGGTCTTGCCCGCGCCCGAGTGGCCGGTCACGTAGACGAGCTCGCCGGCGTCCACCGCCAGCGTCACGTTCCTGAGCGCCTCGAAGCCGCCGGGGTAGCGCTTGGAGACGTGCGAGAGCGAGATCATTCGAACAGCGCGGCGGCGAACTCCCGGGCGTCGAACGCACGCAGATCATCGATCTGCTCGCCCACGCCGACGAAGCGCAGCGGCACCGGGCGCTCGCGCGCGATCGCGGCGACCACGCCGCCCTTGGCGGTGCCGTCGAGCTTGGTCACCGCCAGCCCGGTCACGCCGAGGGCCTCGTCGAACGCCCTGACCTGGGCGACCGCGTTCTGGCCGACGTTGGCGTCGAGCACCAGCAGAACCTCGTGCGGCGCGCCGTCCATCGCCTTGCCGATGACGCGCTTGACCTTCTTCAGCTCGTCCATCAGGTGCGCCTGGGTGCCGAGGCGGCCGGCCGTATCGGCCAGCACGACGTCGACGCCGCGCGCCTTGGCGGCCTGGATGGCGTCGAAGATCACCGCCGCCGGATCGCCGCCCTCCTGGGCAATCACGGTGACACCGTTGCGCTCGCCCCAGATCTTCAGCTGCTCGCGCGCCGCCGCGCGAAACGTGTCGCCGGCGGCGAGCAGCACCGACTTGCCCTCCTGCTGGAAGCGGTGCGCCAGCTTGCCGATGGTCGTGGTCTTGCCGGCGCCGTTGACGCCGACCAGCATGACCACGAACGGCCGCTTGTCATCGAGGACCAGGGGCTGCCCCAGCGGAGCGAGCGTCTCGGCGAAGACCTCGGCCAGCGCCGCGCGCAGCTGGGCCGCGTCGGTCAGGCGCTCCCGGCGCGCCCGCTCGCGCAGCCGCTCGAGCAGGTGGCCGGTCGCCGCGACGCCGACGTCCGAGGTTAGCAGCGCCGTCTCCAGCTCTTCGTAAAGCTCCTCGTCGATGCTGGTGCGGCCGCGGAAGACGCCGGTCACCTGCTGGCCGAGGCGCTCCCGCGTGCGCGCGAGCCCCTGGCGCAGCCGCGCGCCGAGGCCGGCGGCGGGCGCGTCGGCGTCCGATTTCTGCTTGTTGAAGAAACTAAGCATTTGGTAGGCTGTCTGACCGGCGTCGCGGCGCGAGGGCCGGTTCACGCGATGCCGAAAAAAACCCGCCGCAATTCTATTCCGTTTAACCCGCTACAGGCTAGGAACGCATGAATCAACGCTACTCGCGCGGCGCGGCGTGGCTGACGTCGGTCGTCTTGGCCGCGGCGCTGACGCCGGCCGCCTTCGCCACGCCGCACTCGAAGGTCCTCGACAACGGTCTCAAGGTCATCGTCATGGAGGACCGTCGTGCGCCCGTGGTCGTGTCGCAGCTGTGGTACCGCATCGGCAGCACCGACGAGCTCAATGGCACCACCGGCGTTTCGCACGCGCTCGAGCACATGATGTTTAAGGGCACCGAGAAGGTGCCGGCCGGGGAGTTCTCGCGCATCATCGCCGCCGCCGGCGGCCGCGAGAACGCGTTCACGAGCCGTGACTACACGGCGTACTTCCAGATGCTGCACAAGTCGCAGCTGCCGCTCGCGACGCGGCTGGAGGCGGATCGCATGCGCAACCTGGTGCTGGACGAGTCGGAGTTCAAGAAGGAGATCCAGGTGGTCATGGAAGAGCGGCGCTGGCGCACCGACGATCGGCCGCGCTCGCTGCTCTACGAGAAGTTCATGGCGGCCGCGCTGATCGCGCATCCCTACCGCCAGCCGGTGATCGGCTGGATGAGCGACCTGGAAACCATGAAGATCGGCGACCTGCGCGACTGGTACCGGCAGTGGTACGCGCCCAACAACGCGACGCTGGTGGTCGTGGGCGACGTCAACGCCGACGAGGTCTTCGCGCTGGCCGAGCGCTACTACGGCGGCTACCCGGCGGCGACGCTCCCGGACCGCCGGCCGCAGAGCGAGCCCTCGCAGCGCGGCCCCCGCCGGATCGAGGTGCAGGCGCCGGCGGAGCTGCCCTATCTCATCATGGGCTATCCGGTGCCGCGGCTGCGCGACGCCGCCAACGATTGGGAACCCTACGCGCTGTCGGTGCTCTCCGGCGTGCTGGACGGCTACGCCGCGGCGCGGCTCAACCGCGAACTGGTGCGCGAGAAGCGCATCGCCACGTCGGTCGGCGCCGGCTATGACCTGCTCGGACGGGGCCCGAGCCTGTTCCTGCTGGAGGGCACGCCGAGCAAGGGCGTCTCCGTCGCCGAGCTGGAGAAGGCCCTGCGCGAGCAGGTCGAGCGCATCGCCCGGGACGGCGTCGCGGAGGACGAGCTGCGGCGCGTCAAGGCGCAGGTGGTGGCGAGCCAGGTGTACGCGCGCGACTCGATGTTCAGCCAGGCGATGCAATTGGGCCAGCTCGAGATGGCGGGTCTTTCGTACAAGGACATCGACATGCTGGTGAAGAAGCTGCAGGAAGTGACCGCGGCGCAGGTGCAGGAGGTGGCGCGAAAGTACGTGGTCGAAGACCGGCTGACGGTGGCCACGCTGGATCCGCAGCCGCTGGACGCGCGGCGCCCGACGCCGCCGTCCGCGCCCTCGGGGATGCGTCGTGACCACTGACACGAACCGTACGGCGCGCGCCGTCCTCGGCGCGGCGCTGCTCCTGCTGGCGGCGCCGCTCTCGGCGGCGTTGCCGATCCAGCACTGGACCGCGGCCAGCGGCGCGCGCGTGTACTTCGTCGAAAGCCGCGGCCTGCCCATCATCGACGTCAGCGTCGACTTTCCCGCCGGAAGCAGCCGCGACACGCCGGCGCGCTCCGGCGCCGCCGCGCTCACGCAGGGGCTGCTCTCGCTCGGCGCCGGCGGGCTCTCGGAGAACGACATCTCGGCGCAGCTGGCCGACGTCGGTGCGCAGCTCGGCGGGCGCTTCGATGCCGACCGCGCCGGCGTGAGCCTGCGCACGCTCTCCGGCGAGCGCGAACGCGAGCAGGCGTTCACGCTGCTGGCGAAAGTGCTGCAGCAGCCCGCGTTCCCGGCCGACGTGCTGGAGCGCGAGAAGGCCCGCGTCGTCGCCGGCCTGCGCGAGGCCGACACCAAGCCCGACACGATTGCCGCGCGCGCCCTGGCGCGCATGATGTACGGGTCGCATCCCTACGCGCTGCGGCAGTCGGGCGAGGTCGATACCGTGCCGGCGATCGCGCGCGAGGACCTGCTGGCGTTCTACCAGGCCTACTACCGGCGCGGCTCGGCCGTGGTGTCGATCATCGGCGACCTCGACCGCGCGCAGGCCGAGGCGCTGGCCGAGCGCCTGACGCGCGATCTCCCCGCGGGCAGCAGCCCGCTGGATCTGCCGCCGGCGCCGGCGCCCGGTGGCGGCAGCGAGCGCGTCGAGCACCCGGCGACGCAGAGCCACATCGCGCTCGGCCATCCGGCGATCCGGCGCGGCGACCCGGACCATTACGCGCTGTTGGTCGGCAACTACATCCTCGGCGGCGGCGGCTTCGTCTCGCGCCTCACCGCGGAGGTGCGCGAGAAGCGCGGCTATGCCTACAGCGTGTTCAGCTTCTTCCAGCCGCTGCAGGCGGAGGGGCCGTTCGAGATCGGGCTGCAGACCAAGAACGATCAGGCGCAGGCGGCGCTCGCGGTGGTGCGCGAGACGCTCGAGCGTTTTCTGGCCGATGGCCCGACCGCGGACGAGCTCCAGCGCGCCAAGCAGAATATCGTCGGCGGTTTTCCGCTGCGCCTGGACAGCAACCGCAAGATCCTCGACTACCTCGCGCTGATCGGCTTCTACCGCCTGCCGGTCACCTACCTCGACGATTTTCCGCGCAACATCGAGGCCGTTACCGCCGAGGGGATACGCGACGCGTTCCGGCGCCACGTCCACCCGGCGCGCCTGGCGACGGTGGTGGTGGGCGGCGCCGGCAACTGACGCCGCCGCCGGCGCCGATGGGCCAGGTGCGCATCATCGGCGGACAGTGGCGGCGGCGCCTGCTGCGGGTGCCATCGGCTCCCGGGCTGCGGCCGACGCCGGACCGCGTGCGCGAGACGCTGTTCAACTGGCTCGGCCAAGACCTCTCCGGCCTCGCGTGTCTCGACCTTTTCGCCGGGACCGGCGTGCTCGGCTTCGAGGCAGCCTCGCGCGGTGCCGCGTCCGTCGTCATGGTGGAGCGCGCCGGCGCCGCGTTCGAGGCGCTGGCGGCCAATGCCCGCGCCCTCGGCGCCACTCAGGTGGAACTGCGCCGAGAGGATGGGTTACAATTCCTGCCCCGCGACAACCGTTGTTTCGACGTGGTTTTCCTGGATCCGCCGTATTCCAGCGGATTGCTCGCGCGGGCGCTGGCGCTGCTGGAGGGTCGCGTCGCACCGGGCGGACGGGTGTACGCGGAGAGCGCGAGCGAGGTGGCGCCGGGGGACCGCTGGGAAATCGTGCGCAGCGGACGCGCCGGCCAGGCACACTTTGCGTTGCTGGCGCCAGCGCCGAACGCCGCGGAGTCCCCATGACCCGAATCGTCTACCCCGGCACTTTCGACCCGATCACCCGCGGCCACGAGGACCTGGTGCGGCGGGCGGCGGCGCTGTGGGACGAGGTGGTGCTCGCGATCGCCGACAGCCGCAACAAGATGCCGTACTTCTCGGGCGAGGAGCGGGTCGCGATGGCGCGCGAGGTCCTGGCGCGTTACCGCAACGTGACGGTGGTCGGGTTCGACGGGCTGCTGATGGACTTCATGCGGGCGCAGAACGCGCGGCTGATCCTGCGGGGGCTGCGCGCCGTGTCGGACTTCGAGTACGAGTTCCAGATGGCCGGCATGAACCGCAGCATCAACCCGGATGTCGAAACGATTTTCCTGACGCCGTCCGAGCAGTACATGTTCATTTCGGCGACGATCGTGCGCGAGATCGCGCGGCTCGGGGGCGACGTCAGCCAGTTCGTGCATCCGCTGGTGTCGCAGCGGCTGAAACAGAAACGTGCGGCTTAACCCAACCTTCCTGACGCCATGGCGCTGATCATCACCGACGAGTGCATCAACTGCGACGTTTGCGAGCCCGAGTGCCCGAACGAA
>CAZGTK010000127.1:0-6802 GCA_964528415.1 uncultured Burkholderiales bacterium
TCGCCATCGCGGTGAACCAGCCGGCGGACGCCGCCGCGCCCATGAAGCCGGCGAACAGCGACGGGCGCCAGGCCCGCAGCACGCCGGCCATCACCTGCGGGCGCTTGAGCTGCAGCCAGCCGCCCAGCAGGACCGACTGCGCGAGTTGGGCAACGACCAGAGTGTAGGCCGCCGCCATCACGAACTGCGCGCCCTCGAGCGCGAGCGCCGCGCCGCGAAAGCCGATCACCGAGAACGCCAGCGCGGTGCCGCAGCCGAGGCCCAGCGCCGCGGCGCGCGAGGTCCAGCCCAACAGCAGCGCGCGCCACGGGCGCTGCGGGTCGGCCGGCGAGAGCAGCAGCACCCCGGCCGTGCCGAAGCCCACGGCCAGCGCGGTCAGCGCCGAGATCGGGTCGCCGAGGAACAGCAGCCCGAACACCGCCACCTGCAGGATCTCGCTCTTCGAGTAGGCCACGCCGAGCGCGAAGTTGCGCTCGGTCATGACCCGGAGCAGCAGCGCGGTGGCGGTGACCTGCGCCACGGCGCCCAGCAGCACCCAGCCGGCGAAGGCCGCGTTGGGCCGCGGCAGCGCGGGGCCCGCCGCCGCGTGCACGGCGTACAGCCAGGCCAGCGCGAAGGGCAGCCCGTAGAGGAAACGCACCAGCGTCGCGCCGAGCGTGCCGAGCCCGGTGGTCAGGTGGCGCTGGGCGGCGTTGCGCAGCGTCTGGGCGAACGCGGCCCAGAGCGTGATCGGAATCCAGAGCCAGTCGGGGTGTGCCAAACCCGCCGGGCGCGCTCAGCCGCGGCCGATGAAGGGCATCTTGGTCGCCATCACGGTCATGAACTGGACGTTGGCTTCCAGCGGCAGGTTGGCCATGTAGAGGACGGCGTCGGCGACGTGGCGCAGATCCATGAGCGGCTCGGGCCGGATCGAGCCGTCCGCCTGCGGCACGCCCTTGGCGAACTTGGCCGCCATCTCGGTGGCGGCGTTGCCGATGTCGATCTGGCTGCAGGCGATGTCGTACTTGCGCCCGTCGAGCGCGGTGGCCTTGGTCAGCCCGGTGATGGCGTGCTTGGTGGTGGTGTAGGGCGAGGAGCCCGGCCGCGGCGAGTGCGCCGAGATCGAGCCGTTGTTGATGATGCGTCCGCCGCGCGGCGCCTGCGCCTTCATGATGCGGAACGCCGCCTGCGTGCAGAGGAAGGCGCCGGTCAGGTTGATGTCCACCGACGCGCGCCAGTTCTCGAGCGGGATCTCCTCGATCGACGCGCCCGGCACGAAGATGCCGGCGTTGTTGAACAGCAGGTCGAGGCGGCCGAACGCCTCGCGCGTGCGCGCGAACAGGCCGTCGACCGACGCCGCGTCGGCGACGTCGGTGGGCACCGCCAGCGCGCGTTCGCCGGCGTCACCGGCTTCCTGCCGCACCGCCTCCAGCGGCTCCGTGCGGCGGCCGGCGAGGACGACGCACCAGCCGTCGGCCAGCAGCGCCAGCGCGGCGGCCTTGCCGATGCCGGTGCCGGCGCCGGTGACGAGGGCGACCCTGGGTGTGGAACTCATGGCGTTGACTCCGCTTCTCGTGGATGGGAACACGGCCGCGCCCGGGCGGCCGCGAGCAGCCGATGGTAGCGCAATCCGGCGGCTTCGCTACAGGCGGCGCGCCTCGTTGAAGTGGCGGCGCCAGTAGGGCGAGTCGAAGCGGTCGACGCGCACGCGGCCGCCGGTGGACGGCGCGTGGACGAAGCGGCCGTCGCCGAGGTAGATGCCGACATGGGACGCCTTGCGGCCTTCCTGGTCGAAGAAGACGAGGTCGCCCTTGGCGAGTTCGTCGCCGTTCACGGCGGTGCCGACCAGCCGCTGTGCGTCGGTTTCGCGCGGCAGCCGCAGGCCGACGCGGGCGAAGCTGTAGTGGACGAGTCCGCTGCAGTCGAACCCGGCCGGCGTCGCGCCGCCGTAGCGGTAGGGCCGTCCGACCAGCGTCAGCGCCTGGTCGGCCGCGGCGGCGGGCGCCGAGGCGCCCGCAGCGGGCTCGATCGCGGCGGCGTCCCCCGCGCCGGGAGGCGCGTCGCGCTCCCGCGTCGGCGCGCTGCCGCAGGCCGTCAGGGTCAACGCGAGCGCGAGCAGCGCCGCGCGGGACCCGGCGCGCCATCGCGCGCCCCGCTCAATGCGCCGGGCCACCGCTGCCGGTCTTCAACTCGTCCAGCACCCGGCGGGCGCCGGCCAGGTGGGGATTGATGTCGAGCGCCGCCTGCAGCGCGAACAGCGCCAGGTCGGGGCGGCCGCTGCGCAGGCAGATCTGGCCGAAGCCGCAGATGGCGCCGAAGTGCCGCGGCTCCAGCTCCAGCGTGCGGCGGATGTCGCGCACGCTCTCCTCGTCGCGGCCCTGCAGGAAGTACAGCGTCGCGCGCTTGTTCCAGGCCTCGGCGTAATCGGGGTACTGGATGACGAGAGCATCGAGCAGCGCCTCGGCGTGCTCCAGCTCGCGCCCGGCGATCAGGCGCGTCGCTTCCTCCAGGCGGTCGGCGGCGACCTCGAGCGGATACTCCATCCACAGGCCCCAGATCAGGTCCTCGGTCTCCGCCGCTTCCAGCTCGCCGGCGGGCGCCGCCAGCCGGCGGAACAGCTCGTCCAGCCGCGCCGGCAGCACCGCGGCCGGGGCGCGGCGCGTGCCCGACAGGAGAAATTTGAGGGTCTCTTCCAGCACGCACTAAGTGTAGCTCGCGGCATCGCCGTTTGCCGGCCGGCGCGCTACCATCCGCCCATGGACCCGATCCCCGCGTTTTACGACGACCTCGACGCCACGCTGGCGTTCGCCTGGGCGCAGCTCGAGCGCGGCGCGGCCGACCGCCGCTCGCCGCTCAACACGCCGGCCCTCGCGACGCGCACCACCGACGGCGCGCCGCGCGTGCGCACGGTGATCCTGCGCGGCGTCGACGCCGGCGATCGCGTTCTCACCGTCTTCACCGACGCCCGCTCGGCCAAGATCGGCGCCATTCACTCGGACCCGCGCGTGGCAATGCATGCCTACCACCCGCGCCAGCGCTACCAGCTGCGCATCGCCGGGGTCGCGCGCATCCACACCGGCGACGAGGTGGCGCGCGAGGCCTGGTCGCGCGTGCGCGGGGCGAGCCGGCTGAATTACCTCGGCGCGGCGCCCGGCAGCGCCGCGCCGGGACCCAGCGGCGGCGGCGCCGAGCGCTTCGCCGCGAGTGCGCCCTCCGCCGGGGACCTGGCCGACGCCTTCCGCCGCTTTGCCGTCCTGCGCATCCGCGTCGACGCCATCGAGTGGCTCTACCTCCACGCCGCCGGCAACCGGCGCGCCGCCTTCCGCTGGACGCCCGGCGGCCTGCAGTCCGGCTGGCTGCACCCCTGAGCGGCGCCGCGTCGCGTCGCTACCCGTTCAGTCTCCGTTCAGCCGGCCCGGCGCAATCTGCCGGCCAGCGCACGGTTGCGCGACCCCATCGGGCCCGTTCAGCAGGCGTTCAGCCGCCCGGGCGCACGATGGGCGTAACGATCGGGAGCATTCCCGGTCGCCAACGAAAGGAGACTCGACCATGAAAGCACGTCGCTCGATCATCGCCGTCACCTCGGCCCTGCTGGCCGCGGCCGCGCTGGGCCTCCCGGCCGCGGCCCGGGCCGACGGCGGCTGGAAGAAGCACGACCGCCACCGCTACGAGCAGCGCTACGAGCACCGCCACCACGGCAAGCACTGGGCGCCGCCGGGGCACGCGAAGCACCACTGGAAGCACAAGCATTACGGGCGCCACTACGGTCCGCCGGCGGTCGTCTACAAGCCGTATCCGGTGTACCGCTACGCGCCGCGGCCGCACTACGGCTACGGCTACCGTGACGGCATCACCATCATCTATCGCGGTCACTTCTGACCCGGTGAGCGCGAAGAAAGGAGCATGACGATGAGCACCTTCACGCCCAAACGCATCGCGGCGGCCGCCGCGCTGGCGCTGGCCGCCGGCCCTGCGCTCGCGCAGGACGGCTACGCCGCCGACTACGCCCGCGTCACCTCGGCGGTGCCGCAGTACGAGCGCGTCAACACGCCGCGCGAGGAATGCTGGACCGAGCGCGCGTCCGGGGGCGAGGTCCGCGCCGCCCGGGGACCGGAGTCCTACGTCGGACCGGTCATCGGCGGCGTCGTCGGCGGCCTGCTCGGCTCGCAGATCGGCGGCGGCAGCGGCAAGAAGGTCGCCATCGGCGCCGGCGCCATCGCCGGCACGCTGGTCGGCGCGCACCTCGCCAGCGGCGGCGCGGCCTACGCGTCCGGCCCCGAGACCGTGCAGCGCTGCCGCACCGTGGACCAGTGGGAGGACCGCCTCGTCGGCTACGACGTCGCGTACCAGTACGCGGGGCGCACGTACCGCGCCGTGCTGCCCTACGATCCGGGCCCGCGGCTCAAGGTGCGCGTCGCGGTGGAGCCCGCGCAGTGACGCGCGCCCCGGCGCCGGTCGTTCCGGCGCCGGGGCCGTGCTAGAGTTGAAAACAACGGAATTCCGGGGGTATTCACGTGAACGCGCGACGTCCGTCCGCCTGGCTGCTCGCCGCCGCGATCCTCGCGGCCGCGGCGCCGTGGCCGGCGGCCGCGCGCGACGCGCAGTTCGCGCCGGAGCACCTGCTGCGCGTCGACAAGAAGGAGCGCGACGGCCGAGGCAAGTCGCCGCGCGACGAGGCGGCGGAGAAGGCGCGCCGCGATACCGGCGGGCGCGTGCTGTCGATCAAGGAGCGCCCGCGCGACGAGCGCGAGGGCTACCGCGTGAAGATCCTGACCCCCGAGGGCGAAGTGCGCTACTACGACGTCGATCCCGGCAACGGCCGCGGCAAGCGCTAAAGGCGAATTCCCGCCGCTCACCCGTGCGCATCCTGGTCATCGAAGACGAGCCGGCGCTCAGGCGCCAGGTGCTGGAGCGCCTGGCGGCCGAGGGCTTCCAGGCCGACGGCACCGGCACCGGCGACGAGGGACTCTACCTCGCCCGCGAGTACCCGTTCGACGCCGCCGTGGTCGACCTCGGCCTGCCGGGGCTCTCCGGCCTGGAGGTGATCCGCCGCCTGCGCGCGGAGGGCAGCGCGCTGCCCATTCTGGTCCTCACCGCGCGCGGGCGCTGGCAGGACAAGGTGGAGGGGTTGGAAGCCGGCGCCGACGACTACGTGGTCAAGCCGTTCCAGATGGAGGAGCTGCTGGCGCGGCTGCGCGCGCTCACGCGCCGCGCCGCCGGCGCGCCCGCGCAAGTCCTCGCCTGCGGGCCGCTGCGGCTCGATCTCGCGGCGCAGAAGGTGAGCGTCGACGGGCGCGACGTCGAGCTCACCTCCTACGAGTACCGCCTGCTCGAGTACCTCGTCACGCACCGGCCCAAGGTGGTGTCGAAGGCGGAGCTCGCCGACTACCTCTATCCGCACGACGAGGACCGCGACAGCAACGTGCTCGAAGTCCTGGTCGGCCGCCTGCGCCGGAAACTCGACCCGGACGGCCGCCACGCGCCGATCGAGACGCTGCGCGGCCGCGGCTACCGCTTCGCGCTGGGGAGCGAGGGCGCATGATGTCGCTGCACCGGCGCGTCGCCCTGTCGGCGGCGCTGGTCCTGGCGGTCTTCGTCGGCCTCACGCTGCTCGCGCTCGAGCGCGCGTTCGTCGAGAGCGCGCAGTCGGCGCGCGCCGCGCGGCTGCAGGGCCAGCTCTACCTGCTGATGGCGGCCACCGACGAGGCCGACGGGACGATCAGCGTGGCCGAGCCGCTGCCGGAACCGCGCCTCGCGCTGCCGGGCTCCGGGCTGTACGCGCAGATCGTCGAGGAAAGCGGCCGCACGGCGTGGCGCTCGCCGTCGGCGGCGGGGCTCGAGGTGCCGTTCCACCGCCGCCTCGAGGTCGGCGAGCGGCGCCTGGAGCGGCGCGTCGATCCCGCCGGCACGCCCTACTTCGTGCAGAGCCACGGCGTGCGCTGGGCCACCGGCGTGACACCGCGCAAGCTCGTCTTCAGCGTCGCCGAGGACCTGCGCGACTACCAGCAGGTCGTCGGCGGCTACCGCCGGACGCTGGCGGCGTGGCTCGGCGCCGGCGCGCTGCTTCTCATCGCCGTTCTGGCGGCGGTGCTGCGCTGGGGCCTCAAGCCCCTGCGCCGCGTCGGCGCCGAGATCGGGCTCGTCCAGCAGGGCCGGCAGGAGCGCATCGAGGGGCGCTATCCCGCCGAGGTGCAGGTGCTGACCGAGAACATCAACGCGCTGCTCGCGCACGAGCGCGCGCGCCAGACGCGGCTCAAGAACGCGCTGGCGGATCTCGCCCATAGCCTGAAGACCCCGCTGGCGGTGCTGCGCGCGTCGCTCGGCGAGGCCGGAGGCGACGCCGAGGCCGCGCGCGCGGCCGACGAGCAGCTCACCCGCATGGACCGCATCGTCGCCCACCATCTGCAGCGCGCCGCCGCCGGCGCCGGCGCGCGGCTCTCGGGCCCGGTCCCCGTGGCGCCGGTCGTCGCCCGGTTGCTGGCGGCGATGGGCAAGGTCCACCGCGACAAGGACGTCACCGCCGTCAACGACGTCGGCGCCGACATCGTCTTCCACGGCGCCGAGGACGATCTCATGGAGATGCTCGGCAACCTGATCGAGAACGCCTTCAAGTGGTGCCGGCGCGAGGTTCGCGTCAGCGCGCCGCGGGAAGGCAGGCTCACGATCGCGGTGGACGACGACGGCCCCGGCATCGCGCCGGACGCCGCCCGGCTGCTGCTCGAGCGCGGCGTGCGCGCCGATGAAACCGTGCCCGGGCACGGCTTCGGCCTGGCGGCGGTGCGCGACATCGCCGCGGCGTACGGCGGCGACGTGGCGATCGGCG
>CAZGTK010000128.1:0-6799 GCA_964528415.1 uncultured Burkholderiales bacterium
CCGCTTCCGGCATGATCGCCACCGTCGCCGCCGAGGTATGGATTCGGCCCTGCGCCTCGGACGCCGGCACCCGCAGCACGCGGTGGCCCCCGGACTCGAACTTGAGCCGCGAGTACACGCCGCGGCCGATGATCTTCGCGATCACCTCCTTGTAGCCGCCCATCTCGCCGGGGCTGGCCGAAACCAGCTCCGCCTTCCAGCCCATGCGCTCGGCGTAGCGCGAGTACATGCGGAAGAGGTCGCCCGCGAACAGCGCCGACTCGTCGCCGCCGGTGCCGGCGCGGATCTCGAGGAACACGTTGCGCTCGTCGTTGGGGTCTTTCGGCAGCAACTCGCGCTGCAGCTCGCGCTCGATCTCCTCGAGCCGCGCCTTGCCTTCGCGCAGCTCGTCCTGCGCCAGCTCCTTGAGCTCCGGATCGTCCGCCATCTCGAGCGCCGCCTGGACGTCGCGCTGCGTCCTGCAGTAGCGCTCGTACAGCGTCACCAGCGGCTGCACCTCGGCGTGCTCGCGCGTGAGTTTGCGGTACTGGTCCAGGTCCGCCGTCGCGCCTTCCGCGGAGAGCACGCGGTCGAGCTCGCCGAGCCGAGCCTTGAGTCGCTCGAGCTTGTCGACCAGGGACGGTTTCACTGCTGGTTGTGGATCTGGTAGAGCCGGTTGATGAGGTCGGCCAGGTGGTCCTTGTCCTGCCCCGCCACGTGAGAAAGGGCGTGGCTCGGCGCGTGCAGCAGCTTGTTCGTCAGGCCCCGCGACAGCGCCTCGACCACCTGCGTCGGATCCTCGCCCCGGGCCAGCGCCTTCAGCGCGCGCTCCACCTCGTGGCGCCGGTTGCGCTCGGCCTGGTCGCGCAAGGCGCGGATCGTCGGCACCATCTCGCGCGACTCCATCCACTGCATGAAGCCCGTGACGTTGGTGTCGATGATGGCTTCGGCCTGGGCCACCGCGCCTTGCCGGGCATCGAGGCCGTCGCGCACGATTTCGGCCAGGTCGTCGACCGTGTAGAGGAACACGTCGTCCAGCTCGCCGACCTCCGGCTCCACGTCGCGCGGCACCGCGAGGTCCACCATGAAAATGGGCCGGCGCTTGCGGCTCTTCAGCGCCCGCTCCACCAGGCCCTTGCCCAGCAGCGGCAGCGGGCTCGCCGTGCAGGTGACGACGATGTCGTGCAGCGCCAGCTCGTCGGTGAGGTCGTTCAGCGTGATCGCCCGGCCGTTCAGCCGCGTCGCCAGCAGCTCGGCGCGCTCGACGGTGCGGTTCGCCACCGTCACCCGGCGCGGCCTCTGGGCCGCGAAGTGCGCGGCGCAAAGATCGATCATCTCGCCGGCGCCGATGAAAAGCACCGCCTGGTCGGCAATGGTCGGGAAGATGCGCAGCGCGAGTCGCACCGACGCCGCCGCCATCGACACCGAATTGGCGCCGATGTCGGTGCTCGAGCGCACCTCCTTGGCGACGCGGAAAGTGCGTTGGAAAAGCTTGTGCAGCAGCACGCCCAGCGTGCCGGCATGCTCGGCCGAGCGCACCGCCTGCTTGAGCTGGCCGAGGATCTGCGGCTCGCCCAGCACCATCGAATCCAGCCCGCTCGCGACCCGGAACGCGTGCTTCACCGCCTTCTCGCGCGGCAGCTGGTAGATATAGGGCTCGATCTCCGCGTTCGAGAGCTTGCGGTAGTCCGCCAGCCACGCCACGGTGGCGCGGGGGTCGTCGGCGTTGCAGTAGATCTCGGTGCGGTTGCAGGTGGAAACGATCGCGGCTTCGCGCGCGGCGTGATGGTCCACCAGGTCGCGCAGCACCTCCTCCATTCCCTCGACCGGGAATGAAACCTTCTCACGCACCTCGAGGGGCGCGGTGGTGTGGTTGACGCCGACGGCGAAAAGTTGCATGGACCGGCCGTACGACGGCGACGCCGGGGCGCCTCCGTCAAACAGAAAAAGTCGTTGATTATAGTACGGTAACGCGCAATCCGGCACCAGCGGGGCGCGGTCCTTCAGGAGGCGGCCGGAAACACCACCCGCACGCGAAGCCCCACGCCCTGCGCCCCGTCCTCGAGCGCCAGCCGCGCGCCATGCAGCTCGGCGACGCGCCGCGCAATGGAAAGGCCGAGCCCGCTGCCTTCCTCGCCGTTGCCGAGCACGCGATAGAAGCGCTCCTGCACGCGCTCCCGCTCGGCGGCCGGGATGCCCGGCCCGTTGTCCTCGACCTCCAGGACGGGACTGGCCGCGCCGCTGACCCGCACGCAGACGCGCCCGCCGGGCTGGGTGTAGCGCACCGCGTTGTCCACCAGGTTGCGCGCGAGGGCTGCCAGCAGGGCCGGATCGCCGGTGACGGTCGCCGCGCCCGAGGCCTCGACGGCAATGTCGATCGACTTCGCGACGGCTTCCCCGGCCAGTTGTCCGACTGCCTCCCTCGCCACCGCGCCCAGCTCCGCGCGTCCCGTCGGCGGGGCCGCGCCCGCCGGTTCGAGGCGCGCCAGCACCAGCAGTTGCTCCGCGAGGTGTGCCGCCCGGTCGGCGCCGCGCACGACTTGGCCGAGCGCGCGCTTTCGTTCCGCGTCGTCCCGCGCCGCGAGCGCGACCTGCGCCTGCGTCTTGATCGCCGCCAGCGGCGTGCGCAGCTCGTGGGCGGCGTCGTCGGTGAAGCGCCGCTCCTTCTCGAGCGCGGCGGTGACCCGTTGCAGCAGGCCGTTCAGCGCCTCCACCAGCGTCGCCACCTCCTTCGGCGCGTCCGGCGCCTCGATCGCTGCCAAGCTGCCGGGCGCACGCGCCTCCACCGCGCGGGCGGCCCGTTCCAACGGCCCGAGCCCACGGCTGACCGCGAGCCAGATCAGCACGGCGACCGCCGGCAGCGCGTACAGCAGCGGGTTCAGCACGTTCAGCGCGATGCGAGTGGCGAGCTCGCCGCGCACGTCGTCGCGTTCGGCCACCGCGACCCGCACTTCGCCGTCGCGGCCGATCATGCCGAAGACGCGCCAGCGCGCACCCAGGAACTGCCGTTCCGCGAACCCCTCGAGGCCCGCGCCGAACGGCTCGCGCGGCGCGCCGCCGGAACGCAGCGCGAGCCGGCCGTGCTCGTCGTACACCTGGAACACGAGGCGGCGCTGATACTTGTGCGCCTCCTCGAGCTCCGGCAGCTCCACCTCGTCGGGCTCGTCCCGCACCTGGGCAAGAATCAGGGCGGCGGCACTCGCCAGCTGCGCGTCGAAGACTTCGCGGATCTCGTGCCGCGCGTCGAAATAGCTGAACGCCGCGGTGGCCGTCCACGCCACGGCGAATGCACCCAGCAGAAGAAGAAGCAGCAGCCGGCGCAGCGAGTAGCGCCTCGCGTCAGGCATCGCCGCCGTCCCTGGGAACGACGTAGCCGACGCCGCGGATGTTGCGGATCAGCCCGGTGCCCAGCTTGCGCCGCAGGTGGTGGATGTGGACCTCGACGGCGTTGCTGTCGACCTCGCCTTCCCATCCGTACAAGCTCTGCTCGAGACGCTGGCGCGAAAGCACCCGCCCGGCGTTCTGCAGCAGCTCGTGCAGGATGGCGAACTCGCGCGGCGAGACTTCGACCGGCTCGCCGCCGCGGGTCACGCGCAGCCCCTCCGGGTCGAGCAACAGGTCGCCGTGACGGATCTCCCGCGTGCCGCGGCCCGCGCTGCGGCGGATAAGCGCCCGCAGGCGCGCGACGAGTTCGCCGAGATCGAACGGCTTGACCAGGTAATCGTCGGCGCCTGCTTCCAAGCCGCGAATGCGGTCGGGCACCGCGTCGCGGGCGGTCAGGATGAGGACCGGGGTTGCGTCGCCGCGCGCACGCAACGCGGTCAACAGGTCGAGGCCCGACAGCCTGGGCAACCCGAGGTCCAGCACGACGGCGGCGAACCCGGCGCCGCGCAGCGCGGCGTCCGCAGCCGCGCCGTCGCGCACCCAGTCGACGCTGAACCCCGCCTGGTCGAGGCCCGTGCGCACGCCGTCACCGAGCAGCGGATCATCCTCAACCAGCAGCAGGCGCATCTCAGCGGCGTGAATTTGTCGGCGGGCGGCGGGCGTCCCGCCAGTCCGAGCGGGACGCTGCAGCGTACTTTACACCGGCCGACGGACTCAACGCGGGATCTTCACGCGGTCTTCCGAGTACAGGCCCTTGTCCGCGTCGCGGTGGCAGGCGCCGCAGTTCGCCGGGCTGCGCACCGACTTGCGCTTCCAAACCTCCGGGCGCACGTCGTCGTGCTCATGTCGGAACCAGCGCGTCTCGGTGATCCGCAAGGGGGCCGCGTCATCCGCGGTCGAGCGGGCGACCTTGCGGCCAACGTCGATGACCCCCTTTTCCGCGCTGTGCGCCGCCAGGTAGTCCGCGATCTCCCGCGCGGTGGCCGGATCGAGGCTCGCGTCCTCGCCGAAGTGATCCTTGAGGCCGGCCATCATTTTTCGCCACGAGCGCTCGGGCAGCAGCGCGGGAGGATAGGCCACGTGGCACGAGCCGCACTCGGCCTGCCACTTCGCGTTCACGGGCTGCGGCATGAGGTTGCCCTCGCCGGACTCGTAATCGCTCGCGAGCAGCACGCCCGTGCCCCCCACCGTGAGCGCCAGCACCAGCACCGGCAGATAGGTTCGAGGTTTCATCGGATGGATCTCCTTCACTTGAGGTCGACGAGATAGCGGACGAGATCGGCTTTCTCCGCCGCGCTGCACTCGCGTTCGAAGACGTCGTTGCAGTTGCGGCGAAACCATTTCTCGACTTTCGCGGCGTCCGTGAAGCGCTGCGGATTGGCGCCGGGAGCGAGCGGCTCGATCCGCTTGCCCGTGCGCGCGTGCTTCCCGGCTGCGCGCGGGTCGGGCGTGTGACACGCCGCGCAGCTCGCGTCGCCAGCGCGCCTCGCATAAAGCGCGGCGCCGCGCTCCGCCGAGGAAGAAAAACTCGGGACGGCGGCACGGGCCCCCGCTTCGTAGGAAGACAGCAGCGCGGCAGGCGACGCGGCCAGTGCCGGGGCGCTCGCCAGGAGGAGGATCGTCAGCACACTACGCATGACGCGGCTCCTTGGCGGCGGGGCGCTGCTGCACGCCGCTCAACATGCTCTGGGCGACGGGAATCCCGCCGAATCGCTGATGTACCCAAAGGGCAATCAGGTGGACACCGATGAACGCAGCGAGGGCGTTGGCGACGAACTCGTGCGGCTCTTCGGCCAGTTCGGACAGACCGATACGGTCCAGGAGCGAGCCGGCCAGCGGCCCCGTCGAGTGCTCGCCCGCGGCCAGCACCAGGCCGGTCACGGCCATCAGCGCGAGGGCGACGTAAACCGCCAGGTACGCGGCGCTGGCCAGCGGATCGTGGCCCCAGCGATGGCGATCCGGCAGGCGCAGCTGCGTGACCGCCTCTTTCCACGCGCCCCAGTGCCAGAGGTCGCCGAACCGCGCGTGGCGCGGTCCCACCAGCCCCCAGGTCAGGCGCGCGACGAGTCCGAGAATCAGGCCATAGCCCGCGTAGATGTGCGCCGTCCAGACTGCGCTTTCGAGCGCACCGTGCTCGAAGAGCTCCGAGCCCCAGCCGGTCGCCAGCAGGGTGATGATCGCCAGCGCGTTCCAGGCGTGCATCAAGCGCAGCAGCGGGTCGTAGACCCGCCGGCGCTCGTAGTGGGTTGCAGCAGTCATTGCCGGTCTCCTTTCAGGAAGTTCCGGCGCAGACCTTAACGGGCGAAACTTAAGGCGGACTTAAATCAGCAGAGGTGGGATTCACCCGCCCGCAGCGAGAAGGGCGGGACCACTGCGTCGGGAAGAAATACGGGAGGAATGGTGGCCAAGGGCGGAATCGCCCTTGTCGGATTTTGCCTCGGCCCGCGCAAGCGCGTTCCGAGGCGAAATCGGTGGTGGCCAAGGGCGGAATCGAACCACCGACACAAGGATTTTCAGTCCTCTGCTCTACCAACTGAGCTACTTGGCCACTTCGTACCGCAACTGCCGAACTGCCGCACAAGGATTTTGGTCTCGGCCGGACCTTGCGGTCCTTAACCTGCCGGGGGCAGGTTAGCCTCGCCCGAACAAGCCGCCAAGGCGGCGTGTTCTCAGTCCTCTGCTCAACCAACTGAGCTACCTAGCCACTTCGTACGGCCTTTCCCGACGACGCGAAGGGTCGCGGGAAAGGGCCGCATTATAGCGGGAAAGCCCGCCGCCGGGAAAGACGAATTGACCCCGGAAACAGAACCTTAAGCCGTCCCCAGCCCGGCGTGCTCGCGGGTGGCGTGGAAGGTGAGTTCCGGGTAGCGCTCCTGCATCAGGTCGAGCAGCACGGGGTTGTTGAGCAGCAGCGCCAGGTCGCCCGCCGCATCGCGCGCCGCGCGATCCTGGTTGTCCCGCTCGAAGCGTTTGATCGCGTCCTCCGGCCCCGTCACCCAGCGCGCCACGTTGAACGGGCAACCCTCGAACATCGCGTCGACGCCGTACTCGGTCTGCAGCCGGTGCGCCACCACCTCGAACTGAAGGACGCCGACCGCGCCGAGAATGACGTCGCTGCCCAGCAGCGGGCGGAATACCTGGATCGCGCCCTCCTCGCCGAGCTGGTCGAGCCCCTTCTGCAGCTGCTTCGACTTGAGCGGGTTGCGCAGCCGTACGGTACGGAAGAGCTCGGGCGCGAAATACGGGATGCCGGTGTAGCGCAGCTCCTCGCCCTCGCTGAAAGTGTCGCCGATCTGGATGCCGCCGTGGCTCATCAGGCCGACGATGTCGCCGGGCCACGCGTCCTCGACCGTCTCGCGCCGCTGCGACAGAAAGCTCACGACGTTGCTGCAGCGGAGCTCCTTGCCCGCGCGCAGGTGCTTCACGCGCATGCCGC
>CAZGTK010000129.1:0-6794 GCA_964528415.1 uncultured Burkholderiales bacterium
GCAATCCTCTGCGGCGTCAGCTTGATGCTGCCGATGTCGTCGAAGCCGAACGTCGAGTAACCGACTGTTTTCGTCTTGCGGATGTCCGGCATCGCCGTCACGCTGATACATAGCGCCCGCTGCGCCGACAGCAGCTTCTTCTGGATCTCGGACGTGTTGAACATCAGGCTCCGGTATGCCGCGTTGTCGCCGTACACGTGCACCTTCGCCAGGATGTCCTCCTGGATCGCCGCGGTCAGCCGGTTGTCCACCGATTTCTCATCCGGCGTCTTCGCGAATACTTCCAGGAAGTAGTCCGACACGAAATCGTCCATGTCGTCGGTCAGTCTGATGACCGTATCCTGGTAGCCCTGGGTAAAGCGCTTTCCGGCGCCGTCCGTGCGCGCCTTCCCGGAGAAAGTCTCCAAGTCCGACACCAGCGTGCCGAAGTCCTGGTCGTTGACCGTCAGCGCCCGCTTCACGAAGTCGATCACCGCCGGGTTCCTGGGACCATCGTCCTTGAACGCGATCGTGCTGTGGTTGTCCCGTGGAATGCGCGCGAAGGCCGTCGGGCCGTTCGCTTCCTTGAGCGACGGCGCCGGCGGATTCTGCGGATCGCTCGCGAAGTTGAAGCTCACCAGCGCCGCATTCAGGCCGGCCGTCGCCACCCGCACGGTGCCGTCGGTGCCGTCCTCGTTCGCCGCCGCCGAGATGCCGGAGTAGCCTTCCGTACCCACCAGCACCGTGCACAGCACGCGGCCCGGTCCGTACCAGGTGTCGCCCGAGAAGCGGTCCTTCATGGCGAGCTTCCAGGAAAACGGGCTGGCGATCTCGAGTCCCTTGAGGATGTGCGTTCCGGTCTGGAACAGCTTGTCGCTCTTGAAGCCCTTCACGACGCGGCCCATGAACGAGCGGCCCTTGTGCGCGAGCGGGGAGCCAAAGTTCGCCGGTGCCAGCATCAGCAGGCGCCGGATCGGGTTGGTAGTTGGCTTGTAGAAGCTTGTCATCCAGTGCCGGGCCACCAGCCCGCCGGTGCTGTGCACCACGACGTCCACGCTGCGCGGGTTGGTCGGCAGCTTCTCCTGGCTCCAGGCCCGGTCCATCGCGTGGGCGAGATCGTCGAAAGTCACGTCGTCGTCCATCGAGACGTAGTCGCCGAGGCGCACGTGCTTCACGCCGCTTGCGATCCCCGCCGCGACGAGATGGTTTCCCAGGCGCCTGAACGAGCGATGCGTGTCGCTCCAGCCGTGCAGGATCACGAGCATTCAGGCGGCTCCTCTCGCAGGAAGTTTCGGCAGGACCGCGACGCCGAACCAGCCGGCAAGCGCGGCGGCGGCAAACGCGAAAATGTCGCCCACCTCGACGCTGAACGATACCGGCAGCACTTTGACGCCGACGACGTAGAGCGCAAAGACGATCATCCCGACCAGGATCGAGACGATCAGGCCCAGGATGAACTGCCCGAGGTTCATTCCCCGGCGGATGCGACCGGCGAGGCGCACGAAACCGCCCACCAGACCGCCGATGCCGGTGGCGGCCAACGTCGGCCAGGGCCATATCACCAGCACCGGGAGCGAGCTGCCGGGCGCATACCCGGCGGCAAATGCGCTCACGGTGACCTCGCCCGGGCTGTCCGTGCGCAGCGTCGCATGCGCAGTGCCGGAAGCATCGAAGGTCAGCGGTTCCGGGTGCTCCAAGAACCCGCCCGGGGCGCGCAGGGTGACGGCGCCCTGCGGCGCGCTCCCTGCGCCGACAGCGCGGACGGACAAGCGCGTCGTCTGCATGCCGAAGGCCCGCAGGCGGTTGCCGTCGACGTTGACGATCAGGGTCGGCTCGACCGGGATCGTCACGGTGACGCCCTCGCGCGAGAAGTTCGAGGCGACGCGCAGCACGACCGGCTCGCCGAGCACGCGCGAGGTGACGCGGATGCTCTGGTACGGCGGGCTCGTGGCCTCGAGCGCGACGCGCTGGGGATTCACGAGCGCCGATTCCAGCACCTCGAACTGCATCGGCACCGTCAGCGATCGCGGGCCGCCGCTGCCGCCGAACAGGTCCGCCACGCCCACCAGCACGGTGCCGATGAACTGCTCCGCATGCCGGTCGTATTGCAGCGGCTGACCGACCAGGACGTAGGACTTCAGCTGCACCTCCTGGTTGTCGGCGGACAGCTGGCGCACGGCGCCGCCGAAGCTCGTCAGCGTCGCGTGACTGTGCGATTCGGAAGCGGCCACCTGCTCCTTGAGCAGGGTCTCTGCGGCGCTCTCGGTCCGCTCGTCGAGCGGCACGTACAGCAGCTCGCCCGGGTTGACGCGGCGGATGGCGGAGGGGAAGGCGCTGGCGGTGAGGGTCGTGACCGACAACTGGGGCTGGGGGGTGACGGTCGCGGGACTTGCGGCGGCAGCCGGGGCGTCGGCCGGCGCGGACGGCGGTGCGGACGGCGGCACGGTTTCCGCGGCGCGCTGGATGACCGCGGGGTCCACCACTTCCGCCCGCGAGCGCGTGATCTGCTGCTGCAGCTCGCGGCGAGCCTGCGGCGTGGTCTGCGGCCCGGCGCTCGCGGGCACGAGGACCGCCGCCACCGCCAGCCACAAGCTCATCGATTGGAGTGGATGCCGCATGTTCGCACCTCAGAATCGCGAAGCGATGGACTTGATCTCCCAGCTCAGGTCGGACTCGTTGCGCGTCGCGCAGAGGACCTTCGATCCGTCGGTACGCACGTTGACGAGTCCGTACACCAGGTCGGTCAGGACATACGCGTCGGACACCTTGCGGGACAGCGCCTTCTTCTGGCTCGCCTTCCTCCTGAACGTCAGCACCGCCTTCTCCAGTGCCTTGCCTTTCGCGGTCACCGTGCCGCCTGGCTGCGCCAGGTCGAGCTGCGCGGCGTGCTCGAACTTGTGGCTGCGCGCGATTTCGGTCGAGTAGACGAGCGGCGTCTGGAGCACGCCGTTCTTCTGCGAGAAGTAGCCGCTGGTCGCGCTCGCGCCGATGATCGAGGGCCGCGGATGGTCGAAGCCCTCGTTGTCGCCGGATGAGATGACGGTGACCGCGGCCTGCATCGCCTGGAGGAAGCGATAGTCGATGTCGTCGCTGCCGTGGTGACAGGCCTTGCCGACGTCGCAGGCGAATTCCTGCACCGAGCCCGCGTAGTCCAGCAGCAGCGCCGCTTGGGATGCGGTATTGAGGTCGCCGGTCATCAGGATGCGTGCGCGGCCGTAATCGAGCCGCAGCAGTACGCTCTGGCCGTTGGTGTTCTTGCTGTCGCCCTCGGAAAAGTAGCGCAGTGCCGGCTTGCTGCCGATCGAGAATTCGACCGGGGCCAGCACCCGGATCGCGACCTGTCCGGCCGCGGGCGCAAAGCCCGGCAGGTAGTCGGCCATGTGGCTCAGGCGATGGATCGGCGTCGGCTGGCCGTTCTTCTTGCGCGTGGCGAACACCGCCTGGAACAGCTTCGCCCATTCGCCGGACAGCTGTTTCTGGCCGCTGCCGCCGAGCGCGGCCGAAACGTCGTCGCGGTCGCCCAGCAGCTGCGTCCACATCTTGCCGACGTCCGTGAACTCGCTGGGCCCGAGCCACCTGCCGTTGCCGCGTTTCCACCAGGACAGGCCCGCATGGTAGAAGTGCTCGACGGTGACCTTCTTCGCCTTCAGTTCCCTCAGTGCTTGCGGCGTCTGGCTCAGCAGGTCGAGCAGGCCCCCGAAGTGGTCGAGGTCGTTGTGCGTCGCAATGACCGCATCGAGTTCGATCGCCTGCCGGCGATAGTCGCGGGTAAACTTCCAGTCCACGAAATCCGCGGCGTTCTTGCCCGTCATCTGCCTGCTGCGCGGCAGGCCGCCGTCCAGCAGGACGTGGCGGTGGTCCGGCGTGCGGATGAGCACGCCGTCGCCCTGGCCGACGTCGATGAAGTAGACCTCCAGCAGCGATTCGCCGCCGAGATCGGACGACTTGACGTAGGCGGTCTCGAAATGGCGGCCCGAGCGGATCTTCGATAGCGAGCCGGAGGTTCCTTCGACTTGGACGCGATCGCCCCACAGCAGCCAGGCGCCGGTCTTCTTGCCCGCGGAGGTCAGGACCGGCGTCGTGTCGACGCGCACGTAGTCGGTGCTCATGGGAGCTCCCGCCCGGTTCGACACGGTAGCGAGGTCGCACGCGGCAACTTCGGGTCAGACATGGCGCATCCCCTGGCTTTCGCCCAATGCGCCCCCCTGCAAGCCGGTACTCTACGCCGTCTGCGGGCCGGGAGGAGTTTTTCCTGGTCGGGCGTCCACGAGCGGGACCCCTGGATTGACGTCGGAAGCGCCGTCACTCGAGCAATTCGACCGCACCCATCGCCCGCTTCAGCATGTCGTTCAAGTCCTCGACGCCTGCGTACTGCTTGACCTGGACGGTCACGACGTAGAGGAAATCCGGGTCCTCCTTGGCGCTGGGGGAACCCGGCACCTTCGAATCCAGCACCCGGGCAATCTTGGATATTGGCCGTTCGTATTGGGGAACCCCGCCGTAATCGCCCTTGCGCGCCACGATGTCGGGCCAGAACCGGGCCTCGTCGGGCGGGGTGGTGGGCGCCGGCTTCGACCAGCGCGAGATCTTCACGTAGGTCTCCTCCATCGAGTCTTCGGACACCAGGAAGTTCGCGATGTCCCACTGCACCGCGCCATCGTCCAGGTAATAGGCGAACTGGATCGAGAGGCGGCTGTCTTCCCGTATGTCCTGCAGCCAGTTGTCCAGGTCCAGCCGAAATCGGGTCGAGGAGAACCTGATGCGCTTGCCGATTGCGAGTTCGAGGCGGTGCGACTTGAACGACTCGGGATGCAGTTCGGGCAGCGCCAGGAAGGCCTGCCAGTCGCGCAATGGGGCGGCGTAGCCGGTATAGGCGTAGTCGCTGAGAAACCGCATCTGGGCGGCAATGCCGTGCCGAAACCCTGACGGGGCAACCTGGAAGATCAGGTCGGCGCCATCCGGCTTTGGCAGTGCGAGCACGCTCGCGATGATGTCGGCAAAACCGAAGTGCCAGGTGCGCAGCTGCCACTTCCGGCCGTGGCGATCCGTGTGCCACTCGTCGGACTCGGCCGGGCCCAGGGAGGTGATGCGCACCATCTGGTCGGCGACCGGTCGGGTCAGCGGCATGCCTTTCAGCAGCAGGTCCATGAACGCTTGCGAGTCGCGGAACAGGTCCGCCAGCGGCACCGCCGAAGGTTTGCGCAGCTTCAGCACGGCGACGCCCGAACTCAGGGCGAGGTTCAGTTCGCCATCGGGCGGCAATGCGACGTCGGCGGTGCGCGTCGCCGGCACCTGGTCCCACTCGCCGTTGGTCTGCTGCGAGACGATCTGGAGAGTGGCCGCCCAATTGCCCTTGGCCAGCAGGCGGCGGGAGTTCTCCCCGTTTGGAAACAGCCGGTCGTGATGCTGGCGCAGCAGCTCGGCCATGGATTCGTCGTAGAAGTCGTTGCTCGCCTTGACGAATGCGGACGCAAACTCCCGGTACGCCATGGGCAGCGCAATGGTCTTGTCGAGCGTGGCGACGATGGAGATCGGCGCGATGGGCACGCCAAATGACTGGCGCGCATTCAGCCGCGCGGCGGACTTGATCTCCGGATTCAGGATGCGCCCGATCGGCAGGGCGTAATTGAGGTTTTCGTTCGGCGAGACGGCGACCACGATGCCGATCACGCGGCCCTTCTCGTCCAACAGCGGGCCGCCGCTGTTGCCCGGCGAGGCGGCCGCCGAAAAGCGCAGCCAGTTCCAGGCCCCGTCACGTTCCTCGGGTGTCTCCGAAGTGAGCAGGCCGTCGCGGATGACGATGCCCTCACCGAGCGCATTGCCGATCGCGTGCGCGGTGCCGCCGATCGCAGCCCTGGTGTTGACCGGCAGCGGCCTGGCGGCGATCGCGTCACGCAGCGAGAAGACGACGTAGTCCTCGGCGAGCGACAGCTGGTGAATTTCCGCGATTTCATGAATGTCGCCGCCCTGGCCGCGGATCGACACGCTCTCGTAGGGGGCGGTGATCGCCGCAGCCAGCACGTGCGCCGCGGTCACGAATCGGTTCTCGTCGAGCACGAACGCAGTGCCGATCGGCTGGTACGGATCCTGGCGTATGGCGAACGGGATCAGTTCCATCGGTGGAGGCCGTTCGTAGCGCAACGCGCCTTCCGGCCGCTTCGGCACGACCACCTCGAACGTGGCAGCCCGCGCCTTCTTCTCCTGGGCGGCGCCCAGTGCCGCGGCGGAGGCCGACGGAGCCGCGAGCCCGGCCGCGATCAGACCGACGGCGATGACGCGGATCGTGCACTTCCCTGGCGCGGCGGACATCGGGGACCCTCGGCGTGAATTGATCGTGGTGTGGCAGATACCTTGGTCGCGTGATTCTAGAGCGGATCGACGGTGCCTGATGCGCGAGCCGCGAGCCGCAAGCAGGCACTGGAATATCGAAAGTCAATAAATAGATTGATGATTTACGATAATTAAGATATCGTTTATCGATGTACACGATCACCCAGGCGGCGCGCTCGCGGCCGCCAGTCTTTTCCGCCGCGCTGCCGGCTGCGCACGTGGCGCTGCGCATCCTCATAGTCCTGAACTGGCTGGCCGGCGCCGCGTTCCTCGCCTTGCTCGTCGTGGCGCCCAACGAGCAATGGATCATGAGCTCCTTCGAGCTCTCTCCCTCGCCCGAGGCAGAGCGGCTGGTTTTCGGCCTGCGCGTGATCCTCGTGCTCATCATCGCCACGATCCCGTTCAACCACGTCGTCCTCGAGCGGCTGCACGCGATCGTCGGGACGGTTCGCGCGGGCGACCCCTTCGTCGCCACCAACGCGCAG
>CAZGTK010000130.1:0-6787 GCA_964528415.1 uncultured Burkholderiales bacterium
GTCGCCCTGTCGCTGATCGCCGTCGTCTACATCGGCCTGGTGGCGCTGGCGCAGTCGGACATGAAGAAGCTGATCGCCTACTCGTCGGTGTCCCATATGGGCTTCGTCACGCTCGGCATCTTCATCTTCAACGAACTCGGCGTGCAGGGCGCGATGATCCAGATGATCTCGCACGGCTTCATTTCCGGCGCTCTGTTCCTCTGCATCGGCGTCATGTACGACCGCCTGCATTCGCGGCAGATTGCCGACTACGGCGGCGTGGTCAATACGATGCCGGTATTCGCCTCGCTGTTCATGCTGTTCGCCATGGCCAACGCCGGCCTGCCCGGCACCAGCGGCTTCGTTGGCGAGTTCCTTGTCATTCTCGGCGCCATCCAGGTCAGTTTCTGGTACGCGTTCTTCGCCGGGATGACGCTGATCTTCGGCGCAGCCTACACGCTGTGGATGTACAAGCGGGTGGTGTTCGGCGCGGTGGCGAACGATCACGTCGCCGCGCTTAAGGACGTGTCCTTGCGGGAAGGCGCGATTCTGGCGATGGTGGCGGCGGCGGTGCTGCTGATGGGGCTGTACCCGGCGCCGTTCACGGAGGCGATGCAGGCCTCGGTGCAGGAGCTGCTGGCGCACGTGGCCCAGACCAAGATCCGATGAGGGGAAGGACGTGACTTTCGCGATGACCGACCTGCTGCCGGTGCTGCCGGAGATTTTCGTGCTGACGGCGGTCTGCGGCATCCTCGTCGTCGACGCGCTGCTGAGCGACGAGCAGCGCTTCCTGACCTACGTCATGACCCAGGCGACCTTGGCCGGCGCCGCCGTCATCACGGTGGCTGGGGCCGGAGAACCCGGCTACGCGATGAACGGCATGTTCATCGACGACACGATGGCCGACGTGCTGAAGCTTATGGTGTACGTGTCGGTGTCGGTGCTGCTGGTCTACTCCCGCGACTATCTCGCCCAGCGCGGGCTTTTCCGCGGCGAGTTCTTCACGCTGGCGCTGTTCGCGATGCTGGGAATGATGGTGATGATCTCGGCCAGCCATTTCCTGACCCTTTACCTCGGTCTGGAGCTGATGTCGCTGAGCCTTTACGCGCTGGTGGCGCTGCAGCGCGATTCGGCCGTGGCGACCGAGGCGGCGATGAAGTATTTCGTGCTCGGGGCGCTGGCTTCCGGCATGCTGCTCTACGGCATCTCGATGGTCTACGGGGCCACCGGCTCGCTGCAGCTGGCCGACGTCCTGGCGTCGCTGCAGGGGGGCGCCAATCGCAACGTCGCCGCCTTCGGCCTGGTGTTCGTGGTGGCGGGGCTGGCTTTCAAGCTCGGCGTCGTGCCGTTCCACATGTGGGTGCCCGACGTCTACCAGGGCGCGCCGACCGCGATGACCCTGTTCATTGCATCGGCGCCCAAGCTGGCGGCGTTCGCGTTCGTCATGCGCATCCTGGTCGACGGCCTGCAGCCGCTGTTCCCGGACTGGCAGGGGATGCTCGTCATCCTGGCGCTCGCGTCGATGGCCGTGGGCAACATCACGGCCATCGTGCAGACCAACCTGAAACGCATGCTCGCGTACTCGACCATCTCCCACATGGGCTTCATGCTGCTGGGCTTCCTCTCCGGCGACGCCAACGGCTACAGCTCGGCGATGTTCTACGTCATCACCTACGTCCTCACCACGCTCGGCACCTTCGGCATGATCATGCTGTTGTCGCGGGAGGGCTTCGAGGCCGAGAACCTCGACGATTTCCGCGGCCTGAACCGCCGCAGCCCGTGGTACGCGTTCGTCATGCTGATCCTGATGTTCTCGCTCGCCGGGCTGCCGCCGATGGTGGGTTTCTTCGCCAAGCTGGCCGTGCTGCAGGCGGCCGTGGACGCGGGCCTGATCTGGCTCGCCGTCGTGGCGGTGTTGCTGGCCCTGGTGGGCGCGTTCTACTACCTGCGGGTCGTCAAGCTCATGTACTTCGACGAGCCGGTCTCGTCCGAGCCGGTCGCGCCGCAGCTCGACGCGCGGGTGATGATGGGTGCGAACGTGCTGGCGGTGCTGGCGCTCGGCGTGCTGCCGCAGCCGCTGATGGCGATTTGCGTGTACGCCGTCCAGCAGGCGCTCTGAAGCTCGGGCACGGGGGCGCCCTCGAACATGCCGACCGATCCGGATTTCACCGAAGAGAGCCTCGAGAGCCGCAGCGTCTTCGAGGGGCGGATGCTGCGGGTTTTCGTTGATGACGTGCGACTGCCCGACGGCGGGCGCTCGGTGCGCGAGTACGTCCGGCATCCCGGGGCGGTCGTCATGATTGCCTTCACCGACCAGGGCGAGCTGCTGCTGGAGCGCCAGTTCCGCTACCCGCTGGGCGCGCACCTGCTGGAGCTTCCCGCCGGCAAGATCGAGCCGGGAGAGGATCCGCTGATCACGGCACAGCGCGAGCTGCTGGAAGAGACGGGCTACCGCGCGGCGCGCTGGACCCGTTTGGCGACGGTGCACCCGTGCGTCGGGTACTCGGACGAGCGCCTCATCTACTACCTGGCCGAGGGCCTCGCGTTCGAGGGCGCGCGCCTCGACCACGGCGAATTTCTCGAAACGCTGCGCGTGCCGCTGGCGGACGCGCTGGAATGGGTCCGCGCGGGCCGCATCACCGACGGGAAGACCGTCGCCGGCCTGCTCTGGGCCGACAAGCTGCGGGTCGGGCAGTGGCGGCCCCCGGCGGAGCCGCCCGCCGAGAAGGCCTAGTCAGGCGTTGGCCGCCGCGCCGGCCGCAGGCGCAGCGGGCTCGGCGAACAGCGGGGAGGGCCGCTCGAACAGGTAGCCCTGCCCGTACTGGATACCGATTTCGGTCAGGATGCGCGCGGCCTCGGCGTCCTCCACCCATTCTGCGATCACCTGCTTCTCGAGCCCGCGCGCGACGTCGCACAGCGCGCGCACGAAGATGCGGCTGCCCTCGTCGCGGCTGAGGTCGCGCACGAAGCTGCCGTCGATCTTGAGGTAATCCACCGGGAAGCGCTTGAGGAAGTAGAACGAGCTGAAGCCGGCGCCGAAGTCGTCGAGCGACAGGTGGCAGCCGGCGTCCTTGACGCGGCGCATGAACGACAGCGTCACGTCCAGCTCCGACATGGCGACGCTTTCGCTGACCTCGAACACGAGGCGCCCCGGATCGACGCGCGACTCGTGCAGCGCCGTCAGCAGACGGCGGATCCAGTGCTCGTCGGCGATGCTGGCGCGCGACAGGTTGACGAAGTAGCGCGTGTGCCGGCCCGCGGTGACCGGGTCGGCGAGGAAGCGCAGCAGCTTCTGCACGACGCACAGATCGATGTCGCGGATCGCGCCCAGCGTCTCCGCCGCCTCCATGAAGTCCGCCGGCGGCACCAGCTCGCCGTCTTCCTCGCGGATGCGCGCGAACACCTCGCGGTGCACGGGCAGGCGGCTGGACAAGGCCACCACCGGCTGCGAGTGCACGACGATACGGTCTTCGTCCAGGGCGTCGCGGAACCGCTGCGACCACTGCACGCGGCGGTGCGTCGAGCGCACGCTGCTGGCGTACTGGTCGAACAGGACGAAGCGGTTGCGGCCCTGGTCCTTGGCCTGGTAGAGGGCGATGTCGACGCTCGCCAGCATGCTGGAGAGGTCGGAGCCGTGAAACGGGTACAACGCGATGCCGATCGACGCGGTCAGGCTGGAGACGCGACCGGACGCCGGGTCGGGCATGAACTTGTAGTGGCGCACGCCCTCCAGCACCCGCTCGGCGACGCGCACGGCGTCGGAGCGCAGGCATTCCGGCAGGAAAATGGCGAACTCGTCGCCGCCCAGGCGGTAGACCGTGCCGGGCAGATCCTGCATGAGCTCCTTGAGCACGCCGGCGACCCCGAGAATCAGCTGGTCGCCGCAGCGGTGGCCGAAGTTGTCGTTGACGTACTTGAAGTGGTCGATATCGATGAACAGCACCGCGCCGACGCCGCCGCCCTCCATGGCCAGCGCGATGTCGTCCTGCAGGCTGACGCGGTTCGGCAGGTCGGTGAGCGGGTCGAACTTGGCCAGCCGCTCGATGCGCTGGGCCGCCAGCTGCTGGTCGGTGATGTCGCGCGCGGTGCCGCGGATGCCGGCCATCTGGCCGTTCTCGTCGAACGACACCCGCGCGTTGATGCCGACCCAGCGGTCCTGGCCGCTCGCCGAGATCAGGTGCGACAGGTAGTTGCGCACCTCGTTGTGACGCTTGAGCGTGGCAAGGAAGCGCCGATTGGAGATGTGAGACGGCCGCGCCTCGAAATCGAAGAAGCAGCGCCCCATGAGTTCCTGCGGCGCCAGCCCGAAGATCTCCTGGGCCGCGTTGTTCAGGTAGGTGAAGCGGCCGAGCTGGTCGGTGGCCCAGATGAGGTCGTGGGATGTCTCCACCAGGTCGCGGTAGCGGTGCTCGCTCTCGACCAGGAGCTGGATGATGCGCCGTTTCTCCTTCAGGTCCTTCTTGACGGTGGCAAGCTCGTCCGCCTGCTTGTCCGCCTGGACGCCGAGCGAGGAGGCCGCCAGCCGCTCGATCAGCTCCCGCGGATAGCGCCGGTGCCCGCCGGATGTCCGGCTCGCCACCAGAACCCCCTGCTCATCCCAGCGCCGCAGCTTCTGGATCGGAATGCCCAGCCTGGCCGAGGCTTCCTGGATGCTGTACCAGAGGTTCTTTTCCGCCATTCCCCGTTCCTTCCCTGATTCTCTGCCCTGAATGGGTGCCCTGATGTCCCCTCAGAGCAGCAAGCCCCGTGCCAAAATCAGTGAAGCTGGCGCGGGACGCCCAGGTCGTTCTGGCGGGAGACGAGCTTCTGCATCAACTTCATGTCCCGCGAGGTCAGCTTGAGGGCCGAATCGACCCAGACGGTGACGATGTCGAGCAGCTCGGCGAAATCCAGCCGGTGGACCCGCCGGCGCGCCTGGGCGATGCCCGCCAGTCCGTTGCGGGAGCGGGCGCGCTTCTTGATCAGCGCCGCCACCTCGGCCTCGCCTTGGCCGTCCTCGACGACGTGGTCGACGACGCCGCGCTGGAGCATATCATCCGCGCTGTAGATCTGCCCACTCGTGAGCAGCTCCTCCGCCGTCTTCTGCCCGACCTTGCGCTCGAGGAACGAATAGGCGCCCATGCCGGGAAACAGGTTGAACAGGATCTCGGGGAAGCCGAAGCGGGAGCTCTTCTCCGCCACCAGGATGTCGCTCGAGAGCGCGCACTCGAAGCCGCCGCCGAGGCATTCGCCCTGCACGAGAGAGATGGTGGTGATGCCCTGGTCGTAGCCGACGTAATTGCGGTAGAGCACGTCGATGCAGGCGCGCCCGTAGAGCAGCAGGCCGTCGCGGTCGCGACGGTCGATCAGGCTCACGAACAGGTCGAGGTCGCCGCCGAGATTGAACACGCCGGCCGCGCCCGAGGAGAGCACCGAGTACTCGATCGGCAGCATTTCGCCGTTGACCGCAATCTCGCCGCCGCTCGCGTCCAGCATGTCGCAGTAGCTGCGCAGATCCCGCAGGAGCGAGGGGTTGAAGCACGGCCGCGGCGTCGGCGTCCAGCGCAGCCACATTGCGCCCTGTTCCCTGCGGTAGTTCGCGCGCAGCTGCGGCGAAAACTCGATTTCGAGCGCGTCGTTGAACTGGCGCGCGAACTGGTGCTGCGGCTGCTCCAGCAACTGGAACGGGACGTTCATGTTCATGGCGGCGGCTCCTTGTGAGGTTTCCAATCACATCAGGGCAAAAAGGGGCGTCCGAAATTTGGCGCCCCTTCAGACATTTAAAACACATTCTTTAACAAAATCAAATCTACCAGTTTGGGAGATTTGAGATTCTCCGCGGACCCCGGCCCGCCGACGGGACGATGGTCGACTGACCGCCCGGGCCACGGGCCCTGCAGCGCGCATCCTGCGCTGCACAAAGCCCATGAGTACATTGAGCTTTCGGGAGGATAGGCGGAGGCGGGACCGGGCGGCGCGGATTCGGCCCGGCCGGCGCGGGACAGCGCTAGGCGCTGAGGATCTGGATTTCGCTCAATGCGATGCCCAGCCGGACCTCGCGCCCGCCCTCGAAAACGGGGACGCCGCGCAAATGCGGCTGATCGGCGATGACTGTCGATCCGGCGACATCGACGTGATAGCGGACGAACTCGCCAAGGAATTCCTGTCCCCGGATCCGGCCGCCGATCCACAGGCGCGACGGATCGCCATCCGCGGCGCGGATCTCGACGACGTGCGGGCGAAACGCGAGTTCGGCCGCCCCCTCCGCCGCGGCATCGAGACCCGGCAGGGGAATGCGCCCGAGCATCGGCGACTCGAACTCGAGCCCGGCGCCATCGCGGCGGACGGCGCCGGCGAGCGTATTGATGGTGCCGACGAAGTTGGCGACGAAGCGATTCGCCGGCCGATCGTAGAGCTCGACGGGGCGTCCTACCTGCTGCAGGACACCCTGGTCCAGCACGGCCACGCGGTCGCAGATCGACAGCGCCTCCTCCTGATCGTGCGTGACGAAGATTGAGGTGATGCCGAGCTTGCGTTGCAGCGCCTGCAGTTCCTGGCGCATGTGCACGCGCAGCTTCGCGTCGAGGTTGGACAGCGGCTCGTCGAGGAGCAGCACCTTCGGCTCGATCGCGATGGTCCGCGCCAGCGCAACGCGCTGCTGCTGTCCGCCGGAGAGCTGGCTCGGGCGCCGGTCGCGGAACTCCGACAGGCCGACCAGCGCGAGCGCGGCGCCCATCTTCTCGCGCACCTGTGCCCGCGGCAGGCGACGCTCCTCAAGGCCAAAGGCCACGTTCTGGGCGACGGTCATGTGGGGCCACAGCGCGTAGTT
>CAZGTK010000131.1:0-6767 GCA_964528415.1 uncultured Burkholderiales bacterium
GCTACGTCTGCAAGGCGCGCAAGCCGGAGTGCCCCGCGTGCCTCATCCGCGACCTGTGCGAGTACCGCGGCAAGACCGTTGCGGGGAATGAGTAATGGGCGATGGGTGAAGCAAACCCGTGACCCATGACCCGTTCCCAATTGCCCATTACCCATCACCCATTACCCGTCACCCCATGTTCCAGCCCACCCGAGAGCAGGCCCGCGGTTTCCTTTTTGAAGCCTGGCGCAAGCACCGCGCCGGCGAGGCGCTGCAGGCTCTCGAGCGCAAGGCGGTCGCCATCGCCCTCGAGCACCCCGAATACCACGCGGTGCTGGACGATCCGCAGCGCTACGGCGAGCGCGACTACTTCCCCGAGATGGGCGAGACCAACCCGTTCCTGCACCTGTCGATGCACCTCGCGCTGGAGGAGCAGCTCGCGATCGACCAGCCGCCGGGGATTCGCGCGCGCTTCGACGCGCTGGCGGCGGCGCGCGGATCGCGCCACGACGCCATGCACGCCGCCATCGACTGCCTCGCCGAGATGCTCTGGCGGGCGGGCCGCGCGGGCACGCCGCCCGACGCCGCTTTCTACCTGGATTGCCTGGAGCGGCTGGGCGCGAAATGAGAAAGGGGCGCCGCTGCGCCCCTTTTCATCCTGCCATCGGCCTGCCGTTGGTCAGTACTTGGTGTGCAGGCCCTGCTGCTGGGAGTAGAACGCCGCCAGGTTGGCGATGTCCTTCGCGCTCAGGTTGGCCGCGAATCCCTGCATGATCGCGTTCTGGCGCTTGCCGGACTTGTAGCCCTCGAGCGAGTGCTGGATGTACTCCTTGTACTGGCCGGCGAGGACCGGGAACTGCGGGTTCTCGCTCTTGCCATCGGGTCCGTGGCAGGCCGCGCAGACCTCCGTGGCAATCTTCTTGCCTGCCGCCGCGTCCCCCGCCAGCGCCGGCGACGCCGCCAGCAAGCCCACCGCGAGGGTGCCCGCCAGCTTCATGGCACGGATGGTCGTTTTCCCGTCGCGGCTCATTTCGCGCTCCCATGCCCATAGTAGGCCGCCAGGTCCGCCATGTCCTGCTGCGACAGGCTGCCGGCAATCGCCGTCATCGACGGGTGCTTGCGCGCGCCGGACTTGTAGGCTTCCAGCGCGGAGACGATGTATTCGGGGTGCTGGCCGCCGATCCTGGGCACCGGATACACCTCCGGATAGGCGGTGCGGTAACCCTCGATGCCGTGACAACCCGCGCACATGGCGCTCTTCTGTTTTCCCGCCTCCGGGTTGCCGGCGGCGTACCCTCCCGTGGCTGCTGCGGCGAACGCGAGACCGGCAGCGGCAAGCAGATAGATTTTCATCGTTATGTTTGTGCCTGGGCGTGTGAAAAAAAACGCGATTTTGAAGCAACGCCGGTTGACGGTCAACGCGCCGCGGCGGCGTGATCCGCCGCGGGCCACCTCTCGTTCCGATTTGCCCGGACGGCATTATTCATAAGATAATACTTATGCTTTGCGCTCCGACCCCCAAGATTTCGCCTGGCTGCGCCGGGTCCTTCCCTTCGTGCTGTGGTGGCCGCGCGTCACCCGCGAGACGCTGCGCGCGGACCTGCTGGCCGGCGTCACGTCGGCCGTGGTGGTGCTGCCCCAGGGCGTCGCGTTCGCGACGCTGGCGGGCATGCCGCCGGAGTACGGCCTCTACGCCGCGATGGTGCCCGCCGTCGTCGCGGCGCTGTTCGGTTCGTCGTGGCACCTGATCTCCGGTCCCACCAACGCGATCTCGCTGGTGGTGTTCGCCACCATCAGCCCGCTCGCCGAACCCGGCACCGAAACGTACGTCAAGCTGGTGCTGACCCTGACCTTCCTCACCGGCGCGATGCAGCTGGCGATGGGGCTCGCGCGCATGGGCGCGCTGGTGAACTTCATCTCCCATACCGTCATCGTCGGCTTCACGGCGGGCGCCGCGCTGCTGATCTTCGCCTCCCAGGTGCGCAACTTCTTCGGCGTCACGATCGAGCGGGGCTCGTCGTTCTTCGACACGCTGGTCCAGTTCGCGCACGAGTTCGACGATATCAACCTGTACGTGCTGGCCGTCAGCGTCGTCACGCTGGGCACCGGCATCGTCGCCCGGCGCCTGATCCCGAAGGTGCCCTACATGATCGTCGCAATGGTGGTCGGCAGCGTGTTCGCGCTCGGCCTGCAGTGGCTGTTCAGCGACGTCGCCACCGGAATCACGACCGTCGGCGCGCTGCCGGGCGGGCTGCCGCCGCTTTCGGCGCCCGACCTCTCGCTCGAGGCGATCCGCCAGACGGCGCCGATCGCGTTCGCCGTCACCATGCTGGCGCTGACCGAGGCGGTCTCGATCGCGCGCAGCATCGCCGTCAAGTCGGAGCAGCGCATCGACGGCAACCAGGAGTTCATCGGACAGGGGCTGTCCAACCTCGCCGGCGCCTTCTTCTCCGGCTACGCCTCCAGCGGCTCGTTCAACCGCAGCGGGCTCAACTACGAGGCCGGCGCCAGGACGCCGATCGCGGCCGTGCTCTCGGCGGTGTTCCTGGTCGTGATCCTGCTGGCCGTGGCGCCGCTCGCGGCGTACCTGCCGATCCCGGCGATGGCGGCGATCCTGTTCCTGGTGGCGTGGGGCCTGATCGACGTCCATCACATCCGCGGCATCCTGCGCACGAGCCGCTCGGAGACCGCGGTCCTCGCGGTGACGTTCTTCGCGACGCTGCTGCTGGACCTGGAGTTCGCGATCTACGCGGGCATCCTGCTGTCCCTGCTGGTGTACCTGAGCCGCACCTCGCGGCCGCTGGTGCTGGACGTCAAGCCCGACCCCGCCGAGGGCAGCTATCACTTCAACGCGGATACCGGCCTGCCGGACTGCCCGCAGCTCAAGATGCTGCGCGTGAACGGCTCGCTATTCTTCGGCGCGGTGGACCACGTCCAGCAGGCGCTGCAGGAGGTCGACGAGCGCAACCGGCAGCAGAAGCACGTCCTGCTGGTGGCGAGCGGGATCAACTTCATCGACGTCGCGGGCGCCGAGATGCTGGCGCAGGAGGCGCGGCGGCGCCGGCGGCTGGGCGGCGCGCTCTACTTCTACCGCCTCAAGAAGGCCGCGCTCGACCTGCTCGGCAAGGGGGGCTACCTGCGGGAAGTCGGCGAGGAGAACGTGTTCCCGGTGAAAAGCCACCCGGTGGAGCGCATCTACGAGCGCCTCGACCCCGAGATCTGCCGGCACTGCGCGGCGCGGATCTTCCGCCAGTGCCACGAACGCCTGCCCAACGGCGAGCCGCGCCCGACGAACGAGCTCAGCACGACGCACAGTTCGATGGGCACCTGAGGCGCCCGCCGGCCCGGCGCCGGCGGCGGCCGGCTTACTCGGGCAGCGGCTCTTCCTTTGAACCGTTGAGCGCGTGTTCACGGTGGCCGCGAATGATGGCACCGAGGATGATCAGCGCGCCGACCAGCAGCGCGCCGACCATGAACACGAAGCTCACGTCCTTGAGCAGCGCCACGGTCTTCTGTCCCAGCGAGATCTGGCCCAGCTGGCTCAGGTAGACGGGCACGACCAGCGCGCGGGACAGCGCCACGATCATCATGATCGCGCCCATCACGACCTTGATCATGTACGGCTTCACGTAGGTGGTGCCGATGGCGCCGAGCTGGATGCCGAACAGCGAGCCCGCCAGGATGATCATCGCGAGCCGGATGTCGACCAGGCCGTGCATGGCGTACTTGACGGTGCCGACCAGGCCCATCACGAAGGCGATGACGAGTTCCGTGGCGCTCGCCACCATGCTGGGCGCCCCCAGCACGTAGATCATGCCCGGCACGCCGATGAAACCGCCCACCGCGATCGTCGCCGCCAGCATGCCGGTAGCGAACCCCAGCGGCAGGATGAACAGCACGGAAACCCGGACCTTGGCGACCTTGAACTCGACCATCGTCCCGGGAATCTCGACGCTCTGCACCCAGCGCGCCAGCCGGCCGGTCTGCTCCACGTAGTCGCCGCCGCGGCGATAGATCTTCCACGCGTCGGTGAGCACCCAGGCGCCCACCAGCACCAGCACGACCACGAACGCGACGCTCACGTAGAGGCTGGAGCCCGCCTCGCCGTACGCGGCCTTGATCTGCTGCTGGATGATGGCGCCGACCCACACGCCGAGCGCGGCGGTCACCGCCATCACGAGCCCCAGCTTGACGTCGACGTGGCCGTACTTGTTGCGCTTGTAGGCCCCCACCATGGCCTTGGGAAACTTGTGGCAGATGTTGCTCGCCACGGCGACGACGCCGGACACGCCCATGCTCATCATGCCGGGCGTGAGCACGAACGCGCCGCCCGAGCCGATGAAGCCCGAAACCAGCCCGCCGATGAATCCGACGAGCAGCAGGAACATGACCCCCGGAAGGTCGAGTTCGATGAAATGGGAAGCTAGGTGTTCCATCTATCGCTTCCCTCCGGCCGTCGGCTTGCCGCGAACCCCGAGCAGCTCCCAGAAGTGGCCCGTGAACGCACCGTGCGCGATCGAGAACACGAACGCCGTCACCACCGGCAACAGCCAGTAGACGCCATCGGTCCGCGTGAAGGTGGCCATCACCCGGTCCTCGTAGTAGAACAGCGCCCCGTAGAGCACGGCGACGATCGCGCCCAGCGCGAGCGTCGTGCGCAAGAGCCTCCCCTTGCCCCCCCCTGACATGAACACTCCTTGTCGGTCAGTTAGCGTCGGTGCCGCCCGCCACCACGAGCGGACAGGCCAAATGCGTCCATTCGCCGCGCCCGCGGGAGCGCGGCGGCACTTCGCGGCCGTCGACGACGACCAGGCGGACGTGCGCGTTGTCGCGGGCGAAGCGCACGGCCGCCGGCGCCACCGCCTCCCGCGCCGCGACGATGCGATACGGCACGCCCGAGCGCCGAAGCCCCGCCTCCGCGGCCGCCGCGGCATCGGCGGAGTCGGCTCCCGCCACCAGCACCTCGACGCCCGCGCCGATTCGTCGGCACAGGCCAAGCGCGCACTCCAGCAACGGGGCGCCGAGATACGGCGCCGACGCCACCGCCAGCACCGCGCCGCGCTCGTGCAGGTGGGCCAACGCCGCGTCGCGCTCGCCGGCCTCGGCGAAAGTGACGGCGACGAAAAAGTCGTCCCAGCGGCTCATCGGACCGGCAGCGGGATCAGTGGGCCGTCAGCTCGCGCGGCGGATGCCGCTCGGCCGCGTCGTCGGCCCTCGGGCTGGCCGGCCGCTGCTTCGGGTCTTCGGCCCAGCGTCGGGCCGTGTCGTGTTCCCCCGCCTCGGCGAAGGTCACCGCGATCCAGATTCGTTCGAGCTTCTCCATCCAGCGCTTCAGCATGGCGGGTCTCCGTGGGTTTACCCGCCCAGGGAATTGCAGCATCCGTGCCTGCCGGCGGGCTCTCTATCTATATGTTTTATATATGAGAAAATTCGCAACACCGGCAGCCGTGTGTTGCACAATGCAATAGGTCGACGGGACTCGCGCGCGGCCTTGGCGGAAACCGCCGCGACGGCCGCCGTACACGACCGGCGCGACCGATTGTTGCAACGAGCAACAAAACGTTGCGTCCTGCAACAGGCCCCGCTAGAGTGTGCCGATGGCCCGACTGCTCGACTCGCTCCGCGCCAAGATCACGTTCGGCTACTACCTGGTGGGGTTGTTGATGCTGGCGGTCGCTGTGCTGGCGCTGGTGGAGCTCGACCTGATCGCCCAGCAGGTACGCTCCGGCGCGGCCGTGGCTCGGTTCTTCGATACCACGCTGGAGGTGCGCCGGTTCGAGAAGAACGCCTTTCTGTACCAGCAACCGGAGGACCTCGACGAGCACGCGCGTTACCTCGCCGAAGCGCTGCAGCTGCTCGCCGGCCACCGGGCCGAGTTCGCCGCCATCTCCAGCCCGGCGCGGATCGCGGCCCTGGAGGCGGATTTCGACCGCTACGGCCAACTGATGCAGGACTATCGCCGCGCGTCGGCGACGTCGGCGACGTCGCGCCGGGCGCTGGAAGACGCGATCCGCGCCGAGGGCAAGGACATCGTCGGCTTCGCCGAGGAGCTGGCCGGCGCCGAGCGCCGGATTCTGCGCAGCCAGCTCGAGCGCCATCGGACGACCCTGGTCATTTCGATCGCCACGCTGGCGCTGCTCGGCATCGGCGCCGGCCAGCTGGTGTCGCGCCGCGTCGCCCGGCCGCTGAAAGCGATGGAGGAGAACATGGAAGCCGTGGCGGCCGGGCGCCGGCGCCGGCTCGATCTGGCCTCGAACGATCGCGAGATCGTCTCGCTCGGGGCGGCGTTCGATCACGTGCTGACCGAGCTGGCCCTGCGCCAGAAGCACGCGGTGCGAACGGAGAAGCTGGCGGCCCTCGGCACGCTGCTCTCGGGCGTGGCCCACGAGCTGAACAATCCGCTCTCGAACATCTCCTCGTCGGTGCAGATCCTGATCGAGGAATCGGGGGAGGCGGACCCGCGCGCGCAGCAGGAGCGACTGCGCCAGATCGACCAGCAGACCAACCGGGCGCGCGACATCGTGCGCTCGCTGCTCGACTTCGCGCGTGACCGCGGCTTTCGCGCCGAGCCGGTGGCGCTGCGCCCGCTGGTGGAGGAGACCGTGCGCTTCCTGGCGGGGCAGATTCCGCCGGCGGCCAGCGTGCGCGTCGACGTCCCGGCGAGTCTGCAGGTGACCGGCGACCGCCGCCGCCTGCAGCAGGCGCTGCTCAACCTGATCAAGAACGCGGCCGAGGCGGCGCCGGCCGGAGAGATCCGGGTCCGCGCCCGGGCCTATGGATCGACCGCG
>CAZGTK010000132.1:0-6667 GCA_964528415.1 uncultured Burkholderiales bacterium
GGAAGAACACGATCGACAGGCCGAAGATGAAGACCAGCGCCGCCATCTCCAGCAGGATCTGGTCGGCGTGAGTCAGGCGGACGGGGAGTGTCGGCGGGTGTTCGGTCACGGGCTTCGGCGTTCGGCCGGGATTATCGCCCGCAAGCGGCGGCGACGCGCAAGGATTTTTCGCCGGCGCGCCGCAAGGATTCTTCCGCCCTTCATCGTCACGTCACGCGCCGGTGGTGCAATGTCGCCCTGCGCCGCTTCGCGGGAGGTCCCGTGCGTAACAGGATCCGCATCGACAAGCTGCACCGCCCGCTGCCCTCGGGCGAGCTCGACGTCGTCTTCGTCATCCGCCGCGAGGGCCGCGAGCCGCGCGCGGTCTGGATCGTCGACGAGGAATACCCGCGCGCGCCCGACGAAACCGCGGACGCGCTCGTCGAGCGCGCGCTGCGCGAGTACCGCCGGCGCCATCCGCCGAGGAACCGAGTGTCGGCGCTGATTGTCGATTGCTCTCTCGAAGGCGAAGTGGAACGCGGCGCGCTGCGCCGCAGTAAAGAGGAGACCGCCGATGAACCGCGTCGACACCCGATTGCCCGACCCTGAACTGGAGCACCTGCCCGTCGAACTGCGCGAACTTGCGTCGGAATGGCGTGAACCGATGCCGGATCAGGACCGTAGACGCGCGCTCGAACAGCTGGAACGCACCGCGCAGGAAACGCGCAATCTCGGAATGCTGTGGGCGCTGGAAGGCATGCTCCGCAGCAAACCGTAGCGCCGGGTCAGGCCGCACCCAGCGCCCGCAGCCGCGCGGCGAGCTGCTCGAGCTCGTCCGGCGCGCGCGGCTCGGCGCTCAGGTCGCGCTGGACGCCGAGCACATAGCGCGGCCGGCCGTCGCGGTCCAGCAGCGGCCGGATCGCCAGGCGGTTCCAGAACATCCCGCCATCCTTGCGGTAGTTTCGCAGCACCACGGTCGCCGGCCGCAGCGCGCCGATGGCGTCGCGCACTTCGGCGAGCGCCGGCTGATCGCGATCCTGCCGATGCAGCCAACGGCAGTTGCGGCCGAGGATCTCGGCCTGCGCATAGCCGCTCAGCCGCTCGAACGCCGGGTTGACGTACACCAGCGGGTGGTCCGGCTGGGCCGGATCCGCCAGCGTCGCCCCGTTCGCGCAGTCCTCGAGCACCTGCCGCAGGCCGGCCGGGATGCCCGCCGGGCCCGCGTCGATCCCCAGCCGCACCGCCGGCGTCGCGCCCGCCGGCGCCACCTCCCGCTCCACCAGCGCCTTCAGGTTGCGCAGGTTCTGCGCAATGGCTTCGCGCACCGACGCGCGGATCAGCCGCTCGAACGGCCGCATGTACAGCTCCATGCGCAGCAGATGGAAACTGAAGGTGACGCGGGTGTGCGGGCCCGCCGGCTCGAACGCGTAGGCGATGACGAACGGCGTCGATATGCCCTCGAACGTCACCGCGCGGCAGGGATCGACCTGCGTCACGCGGAAGGTCGCCTCGGTGCGGCGGCCACGGTCGACCCGCACCTGCCGCGCGTGCACGCCGACGCGCAGCGGCCCCGGCGTGAGCGGCGTGAGCGCCGCCACTTCCGGCGACCAGCGCGGGTAGTTGCGGAAGAAATCCAGCGCGACGAACGCGAAGACGCCCTCCGGCGCCCGCTCGATCAGCGTGGTCGCGTCCGCTTTCAGCATGGCGTGATCCCCACCGCCCGATTCTAGCGGCTCCGCCGGGATGCGCGCCGCTGGACACGTGCGCGGCGGCTCATCGCCCGGCGATCGCCGCCGCCTCGCCGGTCAGGCGCACGATGTGCAGGCCGTGGCCGGCGCGGTCGGCCAGGTAGATGTAGCCGCGGCCGTCGACCTCGACGTTGTTGGTCTGGATCGGCGCGTCGCGTCCCGCCGCGGGCGCGGGAATGAAGTGGCCCGCCTCGCGCGGCTGGAACGGATCACGGATGTCGAGCGCGCGCACGCCGGCGTTGAAATAGGCGATGAACACCAGCCGCCGGTAGTACGGCGCGTAGTACGACCAGTTCGGCGCGTGCGCGCCGAAGCGGCCGCCGCGCGCGCAGTAGTCGCCCTCCGACTCGCGCACCTGGTAGTTGGCGACCGGAAAAGGACGCGTCTCGTCCGTGATGTCCACCATGAAGACCATGTCGTGGGCGTCTTCGCGGCAGCCGCTGGCGTAGGACTCCGACACCAGCACGACGAAGTCGCGCGGGCTGCCGCCGATGAACTTGGCGTGCTCCTTCACCTCGATGCCCAGCACCGGCCACGCCGTGTGGCCGCCCCAGAAACGCGGCATGTCGAGGCGGCCTCTGAGCGGCGCGAGCAGCTCGGCGCGCGTCGGCCGCTGCGGACAGTCGGGACGGCACGCGAGGAGCTGCGCCACGTCGACGATCGCCATGCTGCCGTTCGCGCCGGTGCCGTAGGCGATGAACAGGCGCGAGCCGTCGGGCGAGAGCGTCGCCTCGTGCGCGCCCGGCGGCACGGGGCCGGTCGCGCCGGGCTCCTGGCCCGGCAGGCCGTATGACCGGATCACCTTCGGCCGCGCGGGGTCGGCCAGATCCACGACCCACAGCAGACGCTGGGTGCGCCAACCCGCCTGGGTGCCGTCGTAGACCATGTAGGCGATGCCGCTCGCGCAGTCCCACCAGTTCTTGTGCGTGTGGCCGCCGCCCGCGAGCGGCGTCGAGACGAGTCTCGGCGCCTCCGGAGCCGTGACGTCCCAGACCTCGTGCGAGACGTTGCCGTTGGCGCGCAGCAGGTAGACGCGGTCGTTCTTCACCGGCAGGTCGCGCCCGCTGCAGGTCTGCGCCATCTGCGCGCCGCCGTCGCCGGGGATGTGCGCGAGATAGCGCGGGGCGCCGGGCTCGGTGACATCGAGGATCGAGGTGCCGCTCGGCTCGCTGCGGCCGGTGACCGGGTTGACGGCCGCGCCGGCGTGATGACCGACATACGCGATCCAGCGCCCGCCCTGCGCCTGGATCACGCTCTGGTAGGCGCTGCGCCCCTGCAGGTCATGGTGCCCCGCCAGCGACATGTTGCGCGACTGCGCCGCCGCGCCCGTCGCGGCCAGCATCGCCGCCGCCGCCGTCAGCCGAACCGCCGCCCGCCTTGCATCGCCCGACTTCATCCCGCCCTCCCGCGATCGCCGCCGCCGGTTAGCTTACCCCGGCCGCGGCGGGCGGCGGGGCTACAATCCGCGCTTCAGGCCACCGACCGAGGAGAGAAGCGATGCCGAGTAAGCACGACCAGGGGCTGGCGATCCGGCGCGAAGTGCTGGGCGAGGACTACGTGGACAACGCGCTGAAGTCCGCCACCGAGTTCAGCCAGCCGTTGCAGGACTGGCTCAACGAGCACTGCTGGGGCGAGGTGTGGACCAAGCCCGCGATCCCGCGCAAGACGCGCAGCCTGATCACGCTCGCGATGCTCGCCGCCCTGAAGGCGCCGCAGGAGATCAAGGTGCACACGCGCGGCGCGCTACGCAACGGCTGCACGGTCGAGGAAATCCGGGAAGTGCTGCTGCAGGCGGCCGTGTACTGCGGCGCGCCGGCGGGCGTCGAGGCGTTCCGCGCCGCCAAGGAAGTCATCGACGGCTGGAAGGGCTGACCCGCGCGGCTACGCCGCGTAGTGCACGGCGAGCCAGACGGTGGGCTGCGCCGGATCGGTCCACTCGACGCGATGGCGCCGATGCGGCGCGATGTCGACGAAGTCTCCCGGCGCCAGGCGCCGCGCCGACGCCTCGTCTTCGAAACGCAACCGCGCCTCGCCCGCGAGAACGACGACCCACTCGCCCTGCGGCTGGTCGTGCCAGAATCCCGGCGGACTCGCCTGGCCGTTGGAAACGATGCGCTCGATGCGCACGCCGGGACGCGCGAGCAGCTCGACGAACTGCTCCCCTGGCGCGTCCGCGGGCAGCGCCGCGAACAGATTATCGATCATATCCTTCGCCTCCCTCGCGGCCCCCCGAGCGGCGGCTTCGTGGCCGGCGCCCGACCGTAACGATTCCTGACAATCCCGGGCACGGTTCTCGCGGTTCCCCGAACGGGGCACGCGCGACGCGGCGATCCGGCGGACTCCAAACCCGTCCCCGCTGCCGGTCGCGTCGCCCCGACCAAAGCCTAAGACCACGATAACAAAAGGAACTGGAATGGAGCCAGGCGAACTTGGGGAGAGTACGGCGCTGGTCATCGAGGCCGACGAGCGGCTGGAGCCGTCGGCACTGCGGCGGCAGTTTGCCGAATACATGACAGAAGTGACGTTGAGCGGCTGGCGCGGCCGGCTCACGGTCGTGTTCCGCAACCTGGAGAGCGCCGACGCGGTTCCGGTCGATGCACTGCTGTTCCTGTCGCGGCGTGCCAGCGATTGCGACGTGCTGCTGGAGACCTGCCACCCGGACGTGCTGCGCCTGCTCGAGGCGCCGCCGTACCGCAGCCACTTCAATCTGCTCACGGCGGCCAGCAAGCCGGCAGCCGATCCCGCCGCCATGTGACGGGCCGTCGCGATGCAGCCCGCCGGATAGTCCTTGAGGCGGCTTGCATTTCCGCCCGGTTGTGGTCAAATGACTTCAACTCGCCGCGATCCGATGGATAACGCCGCCACCCCAGAGCGACGCCCGGCCGGAGCCTGCGGCGCAGCCGGTCGCATCACCACGGTGCCGGCAGCGTCGTGACCGAGCCGCCGCAAAACGCCGCCGACCTCGACCTCCCGATCCGGGGAGAAACCCATTTCTTCCGACGCTTCTGCCGGCTCGCCTGTCCGTACTGGCGGTCCGAGCACAGCGTGCGCGCCACCGTCCTGACCGTCGGCGTGGCGATCCTCACCGTGGCCCAGGTGCTGGTGCCGGTGGCGATCAACCAGTGGAGCCTGCGGCTGTTCGACACCATCGAGCAGCGCGCGCTCGGCGACCTGGCCGGCCTCGTCGGCGCGCTCGCGGTCATCATCCTCGCCAACGTGCTGGTCACGACCACGCACCTGCGCGTGAAGCGCCGCCTGCAGGTGGACTGGCGCAACTGGCTCACCGGCCGCGTCCTCGACGAATGGCTCACCGCGGGCCGCCACTATCATGTCAAGTTCCTGCCGGGCGAGCATGACAATCCGGACCAGCGCATCGCCGAGGACATCCGCATCGCCACCGAGTACGCCATCGACCTCGCGCACTCGCTGCTGTTCTGCCTGCTGCTGCTGGGGAGCTTCACCTACATCCTGTGGGGGCTGTCCGGCTCGCCGCATCTCGAGTTCGCCGGCATGAGCCTGTACCTGCCCGGCCACCTCGTCTGGATCGCGCTCGCCTACGCCGCCACCGGCACCGTCGTCGCGCTGCTGCTCGGACGGCCGCTGGTGCGCGCCGCCAACCGGCGGCAGACCGACGAGGCGAACTTCCGCTTCGGCCTCGCGCGCACCCGAGAGAACGCGCTGGCGATCGCGCTGCGCCACGGCGAGCCCGAGGAGCGCCGGCACGCCGGCAGCCTGTTCGGCGGCGTGATCCGCGCCTGGGACCGGCAGACGCGCGCGCTGGCGCAGCTGTTCTACTTCTCCTCCAGCTGGTCGGTGCTGTCGCAGGCGTTTCCCGTCCTGGTGGCGGCGCCGCGCTATTTCGCCGGCACGATCTCGCTCGGCGTGCTGATGCAGACCGCGCAGGCGTTCCAGCAGATGATCGCCGCGCTGGCGTGGCCGATCGACAACATTCCGCGACTGGCGGAATGGCGCGCGTCGGCGGAGCGCGTGCTGGGCCTCGCCGCGGCGCTGGACAGCCTGCGCACGGGGCCGGCGCCCTCCGGCAGCCCGGCCGTCGTCACGGCGCGCTCCGACCAGCCGACCCTGGGCTTCCACGACGTCACGCTCTCGACCGCGAGCGGCGAGGTCGTGCTCAACGGGTTCACCGCCGAGATCGCCGGCGGCGAGCGGGTGCTCATGTGCGGCGACCGCCGCGCCGCGGTGACCCTGTTCCGCGCGGTCGGCGGCCTGTCGCCATGGGGCGCGGGCCGCATCGAGCTGCCGGCCGACGGCCCGATTTTCTTCATGCCGCGGCGGCCCTACATGCCGAGCGGCCCGCTGCGCGAGGTGCTCGGCGTGCCGACCGCCGAGGCGCTGCCCGACGAGGCGCAGCTGCACGACGCGCTCACGCGGGTCGGGCTCGGCCATCTCATTGCGCGACTCGACGAGCGCGGCGAATGGGAGCAGCTCCTGAGCGCAGCCGAGAAGCAGCGCGTCGGCTTCGCCCGCCTGCTGCTGGCGAAGCCGAGCTGGATCTTCGTCAACGAGGCCACCGACGCGCTCGGCCCCAAGGCCGAGGCCGAGCTGCTGCGCCTGGTGGCGAAAGCGCTGCCGCGCTCGGCCGTGGTGGCGGTCGGGCCCGACGACCCGCCGCTGGTGGATCCCTCCGGCCGCGCGTTCTACACGCGCCGGCTGCGCCTCGCGCTCGCCGACGACGGCGGCGAGGCCGCCGTCACCGCAATGCCGGCCGTCGCGGCCGTCCCGCCCGCGGCGCCGGCCGCCGCCTAGGCCGCGCGCGCCTTCCGGATCAGGTCCGCGTACCAGCGCGCCGAGGACTTCGGCGTGCGCTTCTGGGTCTCGTAGTCGACGTGCACCAGCCCGAAGCGGTTGGCGTAGCCCGAGCCCCATTCGAAGTTGTCCAGCAGCGACCAGACGAAGTAGCCGCGCACGTCGGCGCCGGC
>CAZGTK010000133.1:0-3505 GCA_964528415.1 uncultured Burkholderiales bacterium
GCGGACCGCATCGCGCGCTTCCGCGCGCGCGATCCGCGGGTGCCGGCCGGCAAGGGCTGCCTCAACTTCCGCGACCGCGACCCCTTTCCGCTGGAGGCGCTCGAGGACGTGGTGCACGCGGCGCTGGCACCGGCGCGCAACGGCCCGGCGGCGACGCGGGGCTGAGGTGGACGCGCTGACGCTGCGCGGCGGCGCCGTCGCCCTCGAGCCGCTTGAGCGCGACCACGCCACGGCCCTCGGCGAGGCCGCCGCCGACGGCGAGCTCTGGCGCCTCGCCGTCACAACGGTCCCGGACCCGGCCCGCATGCCGGCGTGGGTCGACGCCGCCCTTGCCGCGCGGGCGGCGGGCCGCGAGCTGCCCTTCACGATCCGCGACGCCCGCGACGGCCGCGTGCTGGGCAGCACGCGCTACCGCGCGCTCGCGCTCGAGCACCGGCGGGTCGAGATCGGCAACACCTGGCTGCGCGCGTCGGCCCAGCGCACCGCGGCCAACACCGAGTGCAAGCTGCTGCTGCTCGCCCACGCGTTCGAGACGCTGGGCTGCCATCGCGTCGAGTTCATCACCGACGTGCTCAACGAGCGCTCGCGCGCGGCGATCCTGCGGCTGGGCGCTCTCGAAGAGGGCGTCCTGCGCTGCCACATGGTGATGGCCGACGGACGCGTGCGGGATTCGGTCCTCTACAGCCTGGTGCGGACCGAGTGGCCGGCCGCGAAGGCGCGGCTGCAGGCGCGCCTCCGACGCGGCGCGGTGCCGGCGTGAAGCTGGCGGTGCGCCGCGTCTACGAGCCGAGCGCGCGCGGCGACGGCCGCCGCATCCTGGTGGACCGCCTGTGGCCGCGCGGCCTCGCCAAGGACAAGGCGAAGGTCGACTTCTGGGCGCGCGAGGTCGCGCCGTCCACCGCGCTGCGCCGCTGGTACGCCCACGACGCCGCAAAATGGGACGAGTTCCGCCGCCGCTACGCCGCCGAGCTCGACGCGAATCCGGCGGCGGTGACGGAGCTGGAACGGCAGATCGGCGAGGGCACCGCGACGCTGCTCTTCGGCACCCGGGAGGTCGAGCACAATAACGCGGTGGCGCTGCGGGAGTACCTGGAGCGACGCCGCCGCTAGGGCCCGCCGCGGCGCCGGCGGGTTGCGGTAGAATGCGCGCGCCGCGCCTTCCGCGGCGCCGTGCCGCAAGGAACCGATCCTGTCCGTCGAAGCTTTCCTCGTCTCCACCTCGGTTGTCGCGCTGGCCGAGATGGGCGACAAGACCCAGCTGCTCTCGTTCGTGCTCGCCGCGAAGCTGCGGCGCAAGCTGCCGATCGCGCTCGGCATCCTGGTGGCGACCCTGGCCAACCATTTTCTCGCCGGCTGGATCGGCGCCTGGCTGGCGAGCCTGGTCTCGCCCGCGACGCTGAAGTGGATCGTCGCCGTGTCGTTCTTCGCCTTCGGCGCCTGGGCGCTGAAGCCGGACCGGCTGGACGACGGCCCGCAGCTCCGCAGCGCCGGCGTGTTCGTCACCACGCTGGTCGCCTTCTTCCTGGTGGAGATGGGCGACAAGACCCAGCTCGCCACGGTGGCGCTGGCGGCGCGCTACGAGGCGCTGGCGGCGGTCGTGCTCGGCACCACCTTCGGCATGATGATCGCCAACGTGCCGGCGGTCTGGCTCGGCGAGGCGCTGTGCCGGCGCGTCAACATGAAGGTGATGCGCTGGGTGGCCGCCGCGCTGTTCGTCGTGCTGGGCGTGCTGACGCTGGTGGCGGGCGACGGCATCGGCGTCGGCGCGCCGAAGTAGGCCGCGCGGTGGTCCGCCGCCGTCGGCGGGCCTAGAACCTGTCTCATCGTTCCGCGTGGCCGCGACCGCGGCGATCGGGTCCGAGAGCGAGGCGCCGACGACGACATTGGGTCATTCCCAATGAGGAGGCGGCAACGACGCTATCGGGCCCAAGGAAGGGCGAGGGCCCCTTCCTTTCCCCCGCGGCGCCCGGTCCCGGAGGGCTTTGCGGCCAGGAGCGGCGTCTGCGGCGTTACGGCGGCTTAGAATATCGACCTATGTCTGCGCCGCCGCGCCTTGCATCCATCCGCTCCTGGCCGCAACGCGGTTCACGGAGAATGATGGGATAGGTTCTAGAATCTCTCCGACTGACCCGCGACGCCCGCATCCCCCCATGTCCGCAGACATCGCGCTTCGCTGTGCCCGATCCGCCGCCGATTTCGCCCTGGCGCGCGCCCTGTTCGAGGAGTACGCGCGGGCCCTCGGCGTCGACCTCTGCTTCCAGGGCTTCGACGCCGAGCTCGAGTCGCTGCCGACGATGTACGGGCCGCCGGGCGGCTGCCTGCTGCTGGCGGACGGCGCAGGCGGCGCGCTCGGCTGCGTCGGCGTGCGCGACCGCGGCGGCGGCGTGTGCGAGATGAAGCGGCTCTACGTGCGCCCCGCCGGCCGCGGCAGCGGGCTCGGCCGCAAGCTGGCGCAGGCCGCCATCGCGTTCGCCCGCGGCGCCGGTTACCGGCGCATGCTGCTCGACACCTTGCCGTCGATGGCGGCCGCGCAGGCGCTGTATCGCTCGCTGGGCTTTGTCGCGTGCGCGCCGTACTACGCAAACCCGCTGCCGGACACCCTGTACCAGGAGATCGACCTGGCGGGCACGGCGCCGGAGAGCGGCGCGTGAGCGCGGGAGTGCTGGCCTGGCTCGCGTTCGCGCTGGCGCTGCTGGCGGCGTGGGAAATGCTGCGCCTCGCGCGGCGCGTCAGCCGACGCGGCGCGGTGGCCGCCGGCGACGTCCGCGCCCTCGCGCTGCTGACCGTCTCCGGCGTTGCGCTGCTCGGGACCGCGGGCTGGCTGCTGGCGGCGAGGCCCGTCGCCACCTGGCCGGCGTGGCTCGCCATCGGACTCGCGGTCGGCGTCATCGGCGCCGGCTGGCGCCGTGCGATGCGCGAGGTCTCCAGCGACGAGGCCGAGGCGGCGCGGCTGGACGATCCCGTCTACGCGCTGCTGCGGCGCGAGGTCACGCGCGTCGGGCAGGACTTCGAGCGACGCGGCTACGACGAACTGCAGGCGCCGGGCGAGCGGCTCTCGTTCTCGCGCACGGTGGATGGCGTCGAGATCCATTTCGGCGCCGAGGCCTACGACCGCCTGCCGAACGGCGACCTGGCTTTCTGCGTTGACGCCTCGGCGAAACCGAACGCGACCGGCGTGCAGCCGTCTTACCGGTTCTTCAAGCGGCGCGACGGCAGCGTCTACCATTGACGCGGCGTTGACGGGATTCCGGCCCCCGTATCGCGGTACGGGGCAGGCTCCGCCGGAATGACGAAAACACATCGTCACCCCGGCGAACGCCGGGGTCCAAGCTCGGACGTTGGGGTCCAGTGGTTCGCGAGGGCAAATGGCGAACATCCTGGATTCCGGCATCCGCAGGAATGACGGCTTACTTTCGTCTCCCGTATCGGGGCGGCCTGCGCCGGAATCCCGTCACCCGTCACCCCGGCGTATGCCGGGGTCCAGGAAAAGAGGCTGCGTGCGATG
>CAZGTK010000133.1:3515-6651 GCA_964528415.1 uncultured Burkholderiales bacterium
GGGAGATCGCGAAACCCCTGGATTCCGGCCTGCGCCGGAATGACGGCGCGCGGGCTTCGCCGGAACATTTTCCTGGTCGCCCGGCAACTCGGGCAGGACGGGATCTTCTGCCGGCGACGTGCCGGACAGATGGTACAGTCGGTCTGTCACCCATGGTTATTTTTTCGGGATCTGCCATGCCGTCGTCCGTCACGCGCCTCTCCCGCTCCCTCTCCCCCCTTCTTGCCGCGTGCCTCGCCGCCGCGTGCGCGACCGCGCCGGACGGTGCCGGCGAGCCGGCGGCCCGCACCACCTTCGCCTACGACTGCGACGACGGCGCCGAGATCGTCGTCCAGCACCGCGCGAAGACCGACGACGTCTGGGTGTTCCTGCCCGGCGTGAGCAAGCCGCTGCCTCACGTGCCGTCCGCTTCCGGCGCCAAGTATTCGGACGGCAGCATCACGTTCTGGTCCAAGGGCAGCGAGGCGCTGGTCGAGATCGGCTCCCGCACGCTGCGCTGCACGGAGAACCGCCCGCGCTCGATCCGCGAGGACGCCAAGCTGCGCGGCGTCACGTTCCGCGCCACCGGCAACGAGCCCGGCTGGTTCATGGAGCTCACGCGCGGCGGCGACATCGTGCTGGTGACGCAGTTCGGCGAGCGCCGCTACGTGTTTCCGACGCCGGAGCCGGCGGCCGATCCGATCGACCGCAGGACCGAGTACCGCACGGCGGCGGGCGGGCGCACGCTGATCGTGCTGCTCGAAGGTCGCGAGTGCCGCGACAGCATGAGCGGGGAACGCTTCTCCACCACGGTCACCGTGCACCTGAACCGCGAGGTGCTGCGCGGCTGCGGAACGCCGCTGCACTGACGCATGCGCCGACACTACGGCAGCTGGCTGCGGCGTCTCGTCTCGGGCGGCGCAACGCTGACGCCGCTCGAGGCGGCGCTGATGGAGGGCTTCGTCGCCGGCGTGCCGGAGGAGATCGGCAGGCCGCTCGCCGCCCAGCTCAGGGCGATCAACCTGGCGCAGCGAAGCCGCGCCGGCACCGCGCTGCGCTTCGACCGCATGCGCGGGCTGCGCCGCGACCGCTCCGACCTGCCGCCGCTGCCGGTGACGCCGGGCGAGACGGACCTGATGACGGTCGATTTCGTCGTGCCCGGGCTCGAGCGCGCGCTGCGCGCCGTTTTCCGCGCGAATGACCGGCAGTTCTGCCGGATCGACTTCAGCGAGGATGTCCGGCCCTTCGGCAACGAGCTGCCGCGGGTGACGGGCGTCGAGCCGTCGTGGCGCGCCAGCGTCGTGCGGGCGGGCGCGGCGTGAGCGAGCCCGCCGTCCGCGCCTGGCGCGAGGCGGACCTCGGCGCCATCGCCCGCCTCTACTTCGACACCGTGCGCACGGTGAACGCGCGCGACTACACCGCCGAGCAGATCGCGGCCTGGGCGCCGCGCGTCGAGCCCGAAGACTACTGGCGGGCGCGCTTCGCCACCCGCCGCGCCTTCGTCGCCGAGGTGGACGGCGCGCTGGCCGGCTTCTGCGAGCTCGAGCCGCCGGGGCACGTGGACTGCTTCTACGTGCACCACGCGCACCAGGGCCGCGGCGTCGGCGCCGCGATGATGCGGGCGCTGGCCGACGCCGCGGCGGCGCTGGGCGCCGCGAAGCTGCACGCGGACGTGAGCCTCACCGCGCGGCCCTTCTTCGAACGCCAGGGCTTCGTTGTCGTGCGCGAGCAGGTGCGCGACTACCGCGGCCAGCGCTTCCGCCAGTTCCTGATGGAGCGGCGGCCGTGAGGAGACGGACCGTGACGATCAACCGCGCTCCAGTTCTGACGATGTGGGCGGCGGTGGTGGCCGAGCGCCTCGGCTTCGACCGCGACGAGGCGCTCACGCTGGGCCGCGCGGTGGCCGGCCTCAACGCCTTCAGCAAGGGCACGGCGCTCGGCCTCTTCAAGCCGAGGCCGAAGGACGTCGAGGACCGGCGCCGAAGGCTGCGCCGCGGCGAGCCGCTGACGGTAGACCTGCTGCACCGCGCGGTGCCGGCGGTGCGCACGGCCGACGGGCTGCGGGCGCTGTCGAAGGACCGGCCGGTGACGCCCGACGGCGTCAAGCGTTACCTCGAGTCGAAGTTCGGCGACGCGCTGCCGGACGCGTGGCAGGCGATGACGGAGCTGGCGCGCGCGCTGCCGCCGGAGCAGCTCCAGGATCGCGCGTATCGGCTGTACGAGGATTTCCGCCCCGGGGTGCCCGCCGGGGCGAAGGGCTGGGGCGCGGCCGGCGAGCTCGACCTCGCGCGGATCGACCGGCTCGCCCGCCGCGCCGGCCAGAGCGCCGCGCGCCCGGAAGCGCTAAAATAGGGCCGCCTCGCCCGAGGCGCCCGATGCGCCTATTCGACGCCCATTTCCACCTGATCGACCCGCGCTTCCCGCTGGTCGCCAACGACGGCTACCTGCCGCCGCCGTTCACGGTCGCGGACTACCGCGCGCGGATGCGCGGCGCCGACATCGCGGGCGGCGCCGTGGTGTCCGGCTCGTTCCAGGCCTTCGACCAGACCTACCTGGTGGCGGCGCTGGCCGACCTGGGCCCCGGCTTCGTCGGCGTGACGCAGCTGCCGTCGACGGCGAGCGACGACGAGATCCTCGCGCTCGACCGCGCCGGCGTGCGCGCGGTGCGCTTCAACGTCCGCCGCGGCGGTTCGGAGGCGCTCGAAGCGCTGGAATCGTTCGCCGGGCGCGTGCACGAGCTGGCGGGCTGGCACGTCGAGCTCTACATCGACGCCCGCGCGCTGCCGGAGATCGAGCAGACCCTCGCGCGCCTGCCCGCCGCGAGCATCGACCACCTGGGCCTGTCGCGCGAGGGCTTTCCCGCCGTGCTGCGGCTGGCGGAGCGAGGGGTGCGGGTCAAGGCGACCGGCTTCTCGCGCGGCGACCTCGACGTGCCGCGGGCGCTGCGCGCGATCGCGACGGCCAACCCCGACGCCCTGATGTTCGGCACCGACCTGCCGTCGACCCGCGCGCCGCGGCCGTACGAGGACGCCGACCTGCGCCTGCTGTGCGACGCGCTCGAGCCGGCGCTGGCGGAAAGAGCGCTGCTCGGCAACGCGCTCGACGTCTACCGCGTGACCGAGCAGGCGGCAGCGTGAGTTACCCGGCGAGGGGCCCC
>CAZGTK010000134.1:0-6592 GCA_964528415.1 uncultured Burkholderiales bacterium
GGTTACCGAGGAGCCGTTGCGCGCGTAGGCGCCGATGGCGTTGACGTTGTGCCTGTTCACCTGCAGGTACACGAGCCGATAGCCGTCCCGCCGCGCCCGCGCCTCGATGTGCCCGAGCAGCCGGCTGCCGAGCCCGCGGCGCTGCCGTTCGGGGTGCACGTAGAGCTTGTCGAGCTTCACCGACGCCGGCTTCGTCCCGGGCTCGCAGGCGGCGAACGCCACGATGCGGCCGTTCTCGACCAGCTTGTCCCACCAGGCGCCGCCACCCTCCAGCTGCTGCAGGATGACCTCCGCACGATAGCGCTGATCCAGCATGTATTCTATCTGCTCGACCGTGATGATGCCGGGGTAGTGGCGGTACCAGACGTCGCGGGCAAGCGCGGCCAGCTCGGGGACGTCGCCGGCCTGCAGCGGAAGGATCTGCACGCCGGCCCCGGCTCAGGCAGGCGCCAGCGCGGCGCAACGCCGCAGGTCGCGCGAAATGCACTCGTCCATGACGGCGAACACGCCGGCCGCCTGCAGCCTGAGGCCGGCGGCTTCGTCCCGGATGCCGTCCTGCGCCCACAACGCGGGAATGCCGAGCGCGATCACCTCGTCGGCGAGCGCCGGCAGGTGTTCGGACGCGCGGAACACGTTCACCAGGTCGACCTGCCCAGGCACCTCCGCCAGCCGCGCGTAGGCTTTCTCGCCCAGGACCTCCCGCACCAGCGGGCGCACCGGGATCACGCGATAGCCCGCGGCCTGCAGCCGCGCCGCGATCACGTGGCTCGGCCGCGCCGGATTCGGCGACAGGCCGACGACGGCGACGGTCCTGACCCGCGCGAGCAGGTCGCAGCGCGCCTCGATGGGAGGGTTCCGAAAACTCAAGGGCTCTCCGGGTGCGGCTCGCAAAAGGCCGCCATTCTACGCCGCGCGACGACCGTCAATAGAGCCCCGCCTCGCCCGGCGGGCGCGTCTTGAACCGGCGGTGCACCCACAGGTACTGCTCGGGCAGCTCGCGCACGCGCTCCTCGATGAAGGCGTTCATGCGGCGGGTGTCGGCCTCGACGCTCTCGCCCGGGAAGTCCGGCCACGGCGGGTGCACCGTGATGCGAAACCCCGCGCCGCCCTCGAGCAGTCGCGTCACCACCGGCAGGACCTTCGCCCCCGTGAGCGCGGCGAGCCGCGAAAGCCCGGTGATGGTGGCGGCCGGCACGCCGAAGAACGGCACGAAGATGGCGTCGCGGGCGCCGAAGTCCTGGTCCGGAAGATAGTAGAACGGCAGGCCGTCCTTGACCGCGCCGACGATGCCGCGGATGCCGTCGCGCCGGGACAGCAGCTTCACCGGGTGAAAGCGCGTGCGCGACTTGCGTAGCAGCGCGTCGACTTCGCGGTTGCTCTGGGTACGGTACATCGAGCACGCCGGCCACTGGCTGGCGAGGCGGATGGCGCCGACGTCGAGACCGACGAAATGCGGCACGAGCAGGATCACCGGCGTGCCCTCGAGCGGGTACCAGTGCTCGAGCCCGTCCACGGGCGCCAGCTTCTGGATCCGCTCGCGCGAACCCCAGAAGGCGATGCCCTCGGCCATCACGACGGCGCCGAGCGCGCGGAAGTGGCGCTTCGCGAGCGCGACGCGCTCGGTTTCGGTCAGCTCCGGAAAGCACAGCTTGAGGTTGGTCAGCGCGACCCGCCGGCGCGAGCCGGCCAGGTGGTACGCCAGCCCGCCGAGCCCGCGGCCGAGGCCGGCGAGCGCCGGCCATGGCAGGAAGTGCAGCAGCCAGAGCAGGCCGATGCCGAGGCGCGCCAGCATCGCGCGCTCAGCCCGCGCCCGGGTGGGTGAACCCGCGCTTGGCCTCGCGGATGAACTGCGCCAGTTCGCGCACAAGCGGCGACTCGGACGCCTCCAGCGCGTCGAGCGCGTCGCGCAGCAGCGCCCCCGAGCGCAGCAGCGTGAACGCGCGCTTCAGCGCCGCGACGTCCGCGGCCGCCACGCCGGCGCGCTTGAGCCCGACGATGTTCAGCCCCCGCGCCCGCGCCGGCGAGCCCTCGGTGATCATGAACGGCAGGCAGTCCTGCGAGATCCGCGCGAGCCCGCCCACCATCGCCAGCCGGCCGACGCGGGCGAACTGGTGGATGGCGACGTTGCCGGAGACGAACGCCCGATCGCCGACCGTGACGAAGCCCGCCACCAGCGCGCCGTTGGCGATGATGGCCTGGTTGCCGATCCGGCAGTCGTGGGCGACGTGGGCGTAGGCCATCAGGTAGTTGCCGTCGCCGAGCCGCGTCTCGCCGCCCTCGACGCTGGCGCGGTGGATGGTGGCGCCTTCGCGGATGACGTTGTCGGCGCCGACGACGACGAAACTCGCGCCGCCCTTGAACTTGAGGTCCTGCGGCTCGCCGCCGATGACGGCGTGCTCGCCGACCCGGTTGCGCGGCCCCAGCCGGGCATAGCGCTTGATCACGGCGTGGGCGGCGATCTGGCAGCCGTCGCCCACCTCGGCGTCGTCCTCGATCACCGCGAACGGCCCGACGCGCACGTCGGCGCCGAGCCGCGCGCCGGGCGCAACGGCCGCCGTCGGGTGCACCAGCGCGGTATCGGCCACGGCGATCTCCTCAGGCCGCCGCCAGCACCGCGTCGGCGACGCGGTCCACCTGGTCGGCGCTCAGATAGGGATGCATCGGCAGCGACAGCACCTGCCCCGCCAGCGCCTCGGCGACCGGCAGCGACAGGCCCGGGTACGACGGCGCGTAGACGTCCTGGCGGTGCAGCGGAATCGGGTAATAGATCGCCGAGGCGATGCCCGCCTCCGCCAGCGCCTTCTGGATCGCGTCCCGCCGCCCCGACAGGATGGTGTACTGATGGTAGACGTGCGCCCCGCGGCCGCTTTCCAGCGGCGGGCGCACCGGGCTGCCGGTGAAGCGCTCGGTGTAGCGGGCGGCGGCCTGTCGGCGGCGCGCGTTGAGCTCGCCGATGCGCGCGAGCTTCACGCGCAGGATGGCCGCCTGCAGCTCGTCGAGGCGGCTGTTGTAGCCGATCATCGAGTGGTGATAGCGCACCTTGCTGCCGTGGTCGCGCAGCACGCGCACGGTCGCGGCGAGTTCATCGTCGTTGGTCGTCACCAGCCCGCCGTCGCCGTAGGCGCCGAGGTTCTTGCTGGGGTAGAACGAAAAGCAGCCGAGGTCGCCGATGGCGCCGGTCATGACGCCGCGGTCGTCGGCGCCGAACGACTGCGCGCAGTCCTCGATGAGCGCAAGCCCGCGGCGAGCGCACAGCGCCTTGAGCGGGCCCATGTCGGCGGCCTGGCCGTACAGGTGCACCGGGATCACCGCCTTCGTGCGCTCGGTGACGGCCGCCTCCACCTGCGCGACGTCGAGGTTGAAGCTCTGCGGCTCGACGTCGACGAACACCGGCCGCGCGCCGATGTAGGACACCGCTTCGGCCGTGGCGATGAACGTGAACGGGGTCGTGATGACCTCGTCGCCGCAGCTGACGCCGGCCGAGCGCAGCGCGAGGTGCAGCGCGTCGGTGCCGGAGGCCACGGCCACGGCGTGTTTCACGCCGATGAACTGCGCCACCTCCTGCTCCAGCGCCTTCACGTTGGGGCCGAGGATGAAGTGCGCCGAGTCCAGCACGCCGTGCACGGCGGCGTCGATCTCGGCCTTGAACAGCCGGTACTCCGCCTTCAGGTCCACCATCGGGATGTTCATGTCGTTCCTGCCATCACGGTCACTCGGCGCCCAGCGCGTTATGCAGCGCTATTTTCACCGCCGACGCGCGGAGTCGCAGAGGCAATCGAACTGCGTTGCAACGCAAAGGGCGCAAGGCGCGCGGAAAAAAGCCTCATATTCTTCCTCATCGCCTCGCTTTGCGTCCTTCGCGCCCTTCGCGTTTCGATTGCATTGCGGGTTTTCTCCGGGCCGCTGCGGTCAATCCAAGGTTTCCCAACGGCTATCGCCCCCGCCCCATCGCCTCGGCGATCCGCAGCGCGACTTCGAGCGCGCGCCTGGCTTCCGCCCCGGACACCGCCGGCCGCCGTCCCTCGCGCACGCAGGCGACGAAGTCGCGGATCTCGGCCAGCAGCGGGTCCGGCTTGTCGAACACCTTCTCTTCCATGGCCACCGGCAGACCGGCGGGCGACGCCGGCGCGCCGTCCGTGCGGCGAACGATCTGGCAGCGGTGCTCGAGCGTGTCGACCGTGATGTAGGCGTCGGGCTCGAACACGCGCAGCTTGCGCATCGCCTTCAGGCTCACGCGGCTGGCGGTCACGTTGGCGACGCAGCCGCTTTCAAACTCGATGCGCGCGTTGCCGATGTCCACTTCGTTGGTCAGCACCGGGACGCCGGTGGCGCGCACTTCCGTGACCGGGCTCGCGACCAGGTCCAGGATCAGGTCGATGTCGTGGATCATGAGATCCAGCGTCACCGACACGTCGATGCCGCGCGGCTTGTACGGCGCCAGGCGGTGGGACTCGATGAACAGCGGGCCGTCGATCGCCTCGCGCGCGGCGAGGAAGGCCGGGTTGAAGCGCTCGAGGTGCCCGACCTGCAGCGTGAGTCCTTTGCGGTCCGCCAGCTCCACCAGCCGGCCCGCCTGCGCCACCGTCTCGGTGACCGGCTTCTCCACCAGCACGTGGACGCCGGCCTCGAGGCAGTCGCGGGCGACGTCGAAATGCTGCTCTGTCGGCACGACGATCGAGGCGACGTCGATGCCCGGGAGCACGCGGCGGTAGTCGGTCTCGGGCGCGGCGCCCGTCTCCGCGGCGACCTGCTGCGCGCGCGGCGCCGACGCGTCGACGACCGCCTTGAGCTCCACGTCCCGCAACGCCGCGTACTTCTGCGCGTGGAAGCGGCCGAGGTGGCCGACCCCGATGACCGCCGCCCGCAGCGGCCGCGACGCGCTCACGCTCCGGCCTCCGGCGCGGCCGGCGGCGCGACGCCGGCGGGGACCTTGTAGCGGTTGTAGCTCCACAAGTACTGCTCCGGGCACTGCCGGATGAGATCTTCGAGGGCGGCGTTGATCTGGCGCGCCGCCGCGGCGGGCTCGTGCGCGAGCGTCTCCGCGAGCGGCGTGAAGCCGAGCGCGTAGCCGGCGCCCTTGGGCAGCCGCCGCGCGAACACGATGATCACCGGCGCGCCGGCCGCCTGCGCCAGCCGCGCCGCCAGCGTCATGGTGTAGGCGGGCCGGCCGAAGAACGGCGCCCACACGCCCTCGCCCATGCCCGGCGCCTGGTCGGGCAGCAGGCCGATGGCTTCGCCGCGCTTGAGCGCCTTCAACAGGGTGCGCACGCCGCGCGTGTCGGTGGTGGCCAGCCTGGCCGAGCCTTTCTCGCGCCCCGCGATCATGAGCGGCTCGAGCCAGCGCATCTTCGGCGGGCGGTAGAGCACCGTGAGCGGCACGCGCCGGCCGATGTAGAGCGCGGCGATCTCGAAACAGCCCAGGTGGGGCGTGAGCAGCACGGCGCCGCGGCCCGCCGCCAGCGCCCGCTCGACGTGCTCCCAGCCGGCCACCTCGCGCACCAGCGCGTCGCTGCGCTCGGCCGGCCCGCACCAGACCTTGACGACCTCGAACGCGCCGCGGCCGGCTTCCGCGACTGCGCGCCTGAGCAGCGCGCGAAACCCGGCCTCGTCGCGGCAGACGCCGCTCAGGCGGAGGTTCTCTTCGAGACGGGAGGCGTAGGTGGGAGACACGGCGAAAACCAGCTTGCCCGCGACCGATCCCAGACCATGCAGCCAGCGCAGCGGAAGGTATGCCAACAGGCCCAGCAAGGTCTTCAGCACGGGCTGCGGTTCGGATCAGGGGGCGTTTTTGGTATCCTAGTGGCCTTTTTTCGCGCTGCGCAGGGCACCGACAACCATGAACGAATTTCTCTTCACGTCAGAATCCGTCTCGGAAGGCCACCCGGACAAGATCGCGGACCAGATTTCCGACGCCGTTCTGGACGCCATCTTAACGCAGGACCCGACGGGCCGGGTAGCGTGCGAGACCATGACGGCGACCGGCCTCGTGGTGATGTCGGGCGAGATCACGACCCACGCCATCGTCGACTACAACCAGCTCGCGCGGGACGTGGTCAAGCGCATCGGCTACGACAGCTCGGAGGTCGGCTTCGACTACCACACCTGCGCGGTGCTGACGGCGTTCAACAAGCAGTCGCCGGACATCGCCATGGGCGTGAACCGCACCAAGGAGCAGGAGCTCGACCAGGGCGCCGGCGACCAGGGCCTCATGTTCGGCTTCGCCTGCGACGAGACGCCGCAGCAGATGCCGATGCCGATCTATTACGCGCACCGCCTGATGGAGCGCCACGCCGAGCTGCGCAAGGACGGGCGCATGCCGTGGCTCAGGCCCGACGCCAAGTCGCAGGTTTCCGTGCGCTACGTGAACGGCCGGCCGCAGCACATCGAGACCGTGGTGATTTCGACCCAGCACCATCCCGACATGGCGCACGCGGCGATCCGCGAGGCGGTGATCGAGGAGATCATCAAGCCGGTGCTGCCCAAGGAAATGCTGAAGGGCGACGTCAACTACCTGGTGAACCCCACCGGGCGCTTCGTCGTCGGCGGGCCGATGGGCGACTGCGGCCTGACCGGGCGCAAGATCATCGTCGAC
>CAZGTK010000135.1:0-6569 GCA_964528415.1 uncultured Burkholderiales bacterium
CAACCTGCTCAACGAGTGGATGGACCCGCGGCACATCCAGACCCACGGCTTCTCGATGCCGCGGCCCGACGAACTGGAGCGCCCCGACCTGTGGCGGTTCTGGCAGGCCCTGCCGCCGAAGGGCAAGATCGGCATCTACGTCGGCTCCTGGTACACGGCGCCGATCATCAATCGCGCGCTGAAGACGACGCGCAAGGCGGACCTCGACCAGTCGCTGCAGCAGATCGTGCGCCTCGAGCGCATGCTGGCGGACGAGGGCGTGCTGCTGCTCAAGGTCTGGCTGCACCTGTCGAAGGAGCAGCAGGCCAGGCGGCTCAAGGCGCTGCGCAAGCATCCCGAGTCGCGCGGCCGCGTCACGCGGCACGACCTCGAGTTCTTCAAGCTCTACGACCCGTTCCGCGCCGTCGCCCAGCACACCCTGCGCACGACCTCCACCGGCGAGGCGCCGTGGACCGTGGTCGAGGGCGCCGACAGCCACTACCGCAACCTGATGGTGGCGAAGACGCTGCTGGCGGCGCTGCGCGAGCGGCTCGACGCGCCGCGCGCGCGGCCCGCGGGCGAGCGCGGCGCCGCGCTGCTGGCGCCGGTGGACAACCGCACGGTGATCCGCTCCCTCGACTACCGCTTGAGCCTTCCGCGCGGGCGCTACACCACGCAGCGCCGCCACTGGCAGAACCGCCTCGCCGAGCTCTCCCGCGGCAAGGCGTTCCAGAAGCGCGCGGTGGTGATGGTGTTCGAAGGCAACGACGCCGCCGGCAAGGGCTCCAGCATCCGCCGCGTGACGCGGGCGCTGGACGCGCGAACCTACAGCGTGGTGCCGATCGCTGCGCCCAGCGACGAGGAGAAAGCGCGGCCCTACCTGTGGCGCTTCTGGCGCCACATGCCGCGCCGCGGCCGCGTCGTGATCTTCGACCGCTCGTGGTATGGCCGCGTGCTGGTCGAGCGGGTCGAGGGGCTGTGCACCGAGGCCGACTGGCTGCGCGCGTACTCCGAGATCAACGACTTCGAACACCAGCTCGCCGAGCACGGCATCGTGCTGGTCAAGTTCTGGCTCGCGATCACCAAGGACGAGCAGATCAAGCGCTTCCGCGAGCGCGAGAAGACGTCGTTCAAGCGCTTCAAGATCACGCCCGAGGACTGGCGCAACCGCAAGAAGTGGGACGCCTACGAGCAGGCCGTCTGCGACATGGTCGACCGCACCAGCACCGACGCCGCCCCGTGGACGCTGGTGGAGGCGAACGACAAGCTGCACGCGCGCGTCAAGGTGCTGCGCACGCTGGTGCAGGCGATCGAGCGCGGGCGGTAAGGAGCCCGGCTACCAGTGCAGTGCCCGGAACAGCGCGGTCTTCTTGCGCTGGTGCGCCTGCATGCGAGTCACCACGCTGTCGAGCACGGTCAGCGCGTCGAGCACGTAGGGCCCCTTGTTCAGCATCACGCACTCGGCGCGCTCCGACATGGCGGCGTCGGTCATTTCGGCGCGCGTCGGCAGGTCGGTCTTGACGAGGTTCTCCAGCACCTGGGTGGCCCACACCACCGGCACGTGCGCGGCCTGCGCCAGCCAGAGGATTTCCTCCTGGATCTCGGCCAGTCGCTCGAAGCCGATCTCGATCGCCAGGTCGCCGCGCGCGATCATGACGCCGAACGGGTGGCTGCCGGCGCCGCGCACGATGATCTCGGGCAGATTCTCGACGGCCGCGCGCGTTTCGATCTTGGCGACGATGCCCAGGTGCCCGCCGCCGGTTTCGGCCAGCGCGGCGATGAGCGCGTCGACGTCGGTCCCGTCGCGCACGTAGGATAGCCCCACCAGGTCGGCGTGCTCGGCGGCGAAGGCCAGCGCCTCGCGGTCGGCCTCGGCGACGGCCGGCAGCGTCACGGTGCTGTCCGGGAAGTTGAGGCCCTTCTCCTCGCCGATGCGCTCGCCCTCCTCGCGCACGCGCGTCACCCGCAGCCAGGCGCCGGCTTCGTCCACCTTCTCGATCAGGCAGCCGATCCGGCCGTCGTCGATCCACATGCTCTGGCCGGCGGTCAGGCAGGCGAGCACGTCGCCGGGCACGCACGCGACGCGCGCCGGCTCGATCACGCCGCCGGCCGAGTCGCGGGTCTCGGGCCGGCCGGGCTCGCCGCCGCGGGTGAGCAGGACGAGGTCGCCGCGATTAACGCGGATCTCCGCGGGCGGCGCGGCGAACGGTCCGCTCACGCTGCGCGCGCCCTTGGCGGCGAGCTTCTCGCCGCCGGGGCGCAGCTCGAGCTCGGTGCCCGGCGCGACGTGCGTCGTGTCGTAGGCGCTCGCCAGGACCTCGGTGGCCGACAGCCGCTGCTCGACGCGCAGCTCCCGCCGCCGGTCGCGGGCGTCGCGCAGGCGGATCACGTCGCCGGGCGCCAGCCGCTTGAGCCACTTTCGCTCGACCGCGAGCCGGCCGGGCAGCCGCTGCCCCAGCTTGCCGCGCGCGGGCGCTCGCCCGGGCTGCCCAGAGCCGTCCAGGATCACCGGCGCCGGCGCCATCACCTGGCCGACCTCGTTGCGCCGCGGCTTGAGCCGCAGCAGGGGCGGCCCCGGCACGATGGCGCCCGTGCGCATCTTGGGGCCGGCGAGATCGAAGAGGACGCGGCACGGGCGCTGCACCTCCGCGGCGGCGCGCCGCACGGCCTTCGCCATCGCGCGCCACGCGCCGGGGCCGTCGTGCGCGCCGTTGATCCGCGCAACGTTCATTCCCGCCAGTGCCAGCTGGCGCACGAAGTCGTAGTCGCCGGCGGCCTCGGCGGGCAGCGTCACCATGAAACGGGTCAGCCGGTGCGACGGCGGCGGTCCCAGCAGCTCCTCGGTGTGGGCCTCGAGCGGCCGCAGGGCGGCGCGCACGGCGGCGGCGTTCTCGGCTACGGTTTCGGGCGAGAGCGGCTCGCCGGCGATCGCGCGCAGGCCGGTCAGGACGGCGTCGAGCGAGGCGCCGACGTGAGCCTCGCAGCGGCCGAGCGAGGACAGGCCCAGCGCGGCGAGCCGCTCCTGCAGCGGGCGCAGATCCTGCCGCCGCAGCCCGATGTAGGCGGCGAGGTTCTCCGCGCTGGCACGGTAGCCCCGGCGCTTCAGGTACGGCCGCCACGCGTCCAGCAGCTGGCGCTGGGCGGCGAGCACGTCCTCGCGCAGGGCGCTGACGTGGCTCAGCAGTTCGGGGACGCCGAGGGCGGCGGGGCAGTCGGGGGCGGCCATGGCTCGGGCGGATCGCGGATCCGCCAAAGTAACCCCCGCAGATGACGCTTTCGTGACGGCGGGCCGGTCAGCCCGCGGCGGCCGCCTGGTCCTCGACCCAGCGCACCGCGAGCGGCACGCCGAGGCTCTTCCATTCCTTCGGCTCGTCCTCGAGCGCGCGCGCGGTGAGCGGGTTCACCTCGAGCCACGACCGCGGCGCCGCGATGACGAAGCCGCCCTTGCCGCGGCGGACCTGGAACGCCGGCGCCGCCTGGGCGCGGCGGCTGCGGAACACCAGCGCCGCCAGGCGCAGGGCGAGGGCCAGCGCGACGTCCGTCTCGGCGACGAGCAGGCCCTGCATCTTCTTCAGCGAGCCGCGGTGGGCCAGCGCCAGCAGCGACAGGCGCTGCTGCTCCATGCGCGAGAAGCCGGGCATGTCGGCGTAGCGCAGGATATAGGCCGAGTGCTTGTGATAGCCGCTGTGGGCGACGTCGAGACCGACTTCGTGCAGCCGGGCCGCCCAATCGAGCAGCTGCAGCTCGACCTCGGCGTCGCCGTCGAGGCCGGCGAGCAGGCCGCCGGCCAGATCGACCGCGAGCCGCGCCACGCGCTTCGCCTGCGGCGGGTCGACGTGATAGCGCTGCATGAACTGGGTCACCGTCACGTCGCGCATGTCGTGGCGGTGGAAGCGCCCCAGCAGGTCGTAGAGCACGCCCTCGCGCATCGCGCCGCTGGCGGCGGTGAGTCGCTCGATGCCGAGCGCGGAAACCGCGGCGTTGAGGATGGCGAAGCCGCCGGGCAGCACCGGCACGCGGTCGGGCCGCAGTCCCGGCAGCGACAGCTTGCGGACGTCGCCGGCCTTCAGGATCAGGCTGCGCAGCCGGTCGAGCCCCTCCGGCGTGATGCCGTCGTGCGCCAGGCCGCCTTCGACCAGCAGGTCCGCGATCGCGCGCACGGTGCCGGAGGAGCCGAACGCCTGGTCCCAGTGGCCCGCGGAGAACTCCGCGGCGATGGTCTGCAGCTCGGCGAGGGCGGCGAGCTCGGCCTCCTTCATCGCCGACTTGGTGAGCTTGCCGTCGGGGAAGAAGCGCCGGCTCCAGCTGACGCAGCCCATGTACAGGCTCTCCAGCTTCTGGGCTTTGAGCTTGCGGCCGATGATGAACTCGGTGGAGCCGCCGCCGATGTCGAACACGAGGCGCTTCTCGCTCGAGACGGGCAGCTCGTGGGCGACGCCGAGATAGATCAGCCGCGCTTCCTCGCGGCCGGCGACGACCTCGATCGGGAAACCGAGCGCGTCCTGCGCCGCGGCCAGGAACTGGCCCGCGTTCTTGGCCACGCGCAGCGTGTTGGTGCCGACGGCGCGCACGGCGTGGGGCGGCAGCCCGCGCAGCCGCTCGCCGAACAGGCGCAGGCACTTGAGCGCCCGCTGCTGGGACGGCTCGTCGAGGCGCTTGTCGGTGGTCAGGCCGGCCGCGAGCCGGACGGGCTCGCGCAGCGAGTCAAGGGGGTAGATCTGGTCGCCGACGACGCGGGCGATCTCGAGGCGGAAGCTGTTGGAGCCGAGGTCGACCGCCGCCAGCGTGGAGTAGGTCTCACCCATAGCCGGCATCGGCGGCTAGCGGTTCATCGCCTCGCGCTCGATTTCCTCGATGCTGACGTGGCGCACGTCCTTGCCCTTGACGAGGTAGATCACGTACTCCGCCATGTTCTTGGCGTGGTCGCCGATGCGCTCGATGGCCTTGGCGATGAAGAGGATTTCCAGCGACGTCGAGATCGTGCGCGGGTCCTCCATCATGAACGTGATGAGCTGGCGCAGGATCGAGCGGAACTCGGAGTCCACCTGCTCGTCCTGCTTAACCACCTCGAAGGCGGTCTGGACGTCGAGCCGGGCGAACGCGTCCAGCGCGTCGCGCAGCATCTCGGTGGCGAGGTCGGCCGCGTGCCGGATCTCGGCGAAGCGAACGGTGTGAAGCCGGTCGGTCTCGTGGATGAGCTTGGCGTTGCGGGCGATCTTCTCGGCCTCGTCGCCGATGCGCTCCAGGTCGGTGATGGTCTTGATCACCGCCATGACCATGCGCAGGTCGATCGCAGCCGGCTGCCGGCGGGCGATGATGTGGGCGCAGTCCTCGTCGATCGCGACTTCCAGCGCGTTGACGCGGTGGTCGTCGAGTTCCACCTGGTCCAGCAGCTCGCGATTGCCGTTGGCGAAACCCTCCAGGGCGCGCTGGATCTGGCTTTCCACCAGGCCGCCCATCTGCAGCACCTGCGAGCGGATCGACTCCAGCTCGGCGTCGAACTGCTTGTAGGTGTGCTCGGAAGTGGCGAATCCGGCCATCGGGCGGGCTCCAGAAGTCAACAATTAACTTATACACCAAATGTGACAGCGCCGTTGCACCTTCAGGCGGCCGTCAGCGTCTCCACGCCCGAGGCAGTGGCCAGCAGCAGCACGTCGGCCCGGCGGCGGGCGAACAGGCCGTTGGTGACCACGCCGACGATCTGGTTGATCTCGGCTTCCAGCGCAGGGGGGTCGAGGATCGCCAGGCCGCGCACGTCCAGGATCTGGTTGCCGTTGTCGGTGGTGAAGCCCTGGCGCAGCTCCGGCTGCCCGCCGAGGGCCACCAGCCGCCGGGCCACGTAGCTGCGCGCCATCGGGATGACCTCCACGGGCAGCGGGAATTTCCCCAGCACGTCGACCCGCTTGGATACGTCCGCGATGCAGACGAAGGTCTTCGCCACGGCGGCGACGATCTTCTCCCGCGTCAGCGCGCCGCCGCCGCCCTTGATCATCATCAGGTGGCGGGTGACCTCGTCGGCGCCGTCGACGTACACCGGCAGCTCGTCGACGCTGTTCAGGTCCAGCACCGGGATGCCGGCCTCGCGCAGCCGGCGGCTGGACGCCTCCGAGCTCGAGACCGCGCCGCGGACGCGCTCGCGCATCCGGGCCAGCTCGGCGATGAAGAAATTCACCGTCGAGCCGGTGCCCACGCCGACGATGCTGTCCTGCGGCACCCGCTCGATCGCGGCGCGCGCGGCCGCCTGCTTCTGCTCGTCCTGGGTCATGGTCGGGAAAGCCGGGCTGCGGATTCGGAAAAACCCCTGAAGGGCCGGTAGAATAATGACATCCGTCGTCGATTGCAAAAAGCCGCCCCGCGGCGTGCGGGAGCGGCCGCGCGGTCCGCGGCGGATTGGCGTTTTTGAGGCCTGGAAGGCAGCGGATGGAAAACGACTACCTGGAACGCATCCTCACCGCGCAGGTGTACGACGTCGCCGAGGAGACCCCGCTCGAGCGGGCCGCCGGCCTGTCGCAGCGGCTCGGCAACGAGCTCATGCTCAAGCGCGAGGACCTGCAGCCGGTCTTCTCGTTCAAGCTGCGCGGCGCCTACAA
>CAZGTK010000136.1:0-6546 GCA_964528415.1 uncultured Burkholderiales bacterium
TCTCACCGAGACCGAGATCAAGGCGCTTCGCACCGATCCCCGCCGGCATCGCTGGGTCAACGATGGCGGAGGCCTCTATCTTCGGGTATCGCCTACCGGCCGTAAATCGTGGGTGTGGCGCGCCAAGCGCGCCGGCAAGACCAGTTACACCACCTTGGGCGAGTGGCCCGCCCTGACCGTGCGTCAGGCTCGCGACGAGCTCGCCAAGCGGACCGGCCGCGCGACGCCGCCCAATGCCCTCACCGTTTCCGACGCCCTCGATGAATGGTTCGAGCATCACATCGAGGGGCGCTACCGTGTCACCAAGAACGTCCGCGTTTACCTGAACCGCGCCAAGGCTGATTTCGGCCGGCGGCGGCTGCAGGAGCTCACGCGGGCCGAGATCGCGCGCTTCCTGCGCGGCTACGCCAAGCGGTCACCCGTGGCTGCGAACCGCTGCCTGTCGACCTTGAAGCTGGCCTTCTCCTGGTGCGTCGAGACAGGGTACCTGGACGCCTCCCCTGCCGACGCGCTGACGCGCCGGATCGCGGGCGGCGACGAGGCCACGCGGGCTCGGGTGCTCACCGACGACGAGATCCGCGCACTGTGGGCCTGGGATCACCCTGCAGGCCGACTGTGCCGGTTCCTGCTGCTGACAGCGCTCAGAATCCGCGAGGCGCAGCTGGCCGCCGAAACCGACATCGAGGGCGACCGGCTGCAGATCCCTGCCGTCAACGCGAAGAACAGGCGGGCGCACTGGGTCCACCTGACGCCGCTGGCTCGCGCTCAGATCGAGCCCGAGGCCTCGCCCCGCCTCTTTACCGCGGCGTCGCCGACGCAGGCCCAGGCGGCCGTCAAACGGCGCCAGGAGCCCTCCGCCGACCGCTGGACCCCCCATGACCTTCGCCGCACGTTTGCGACGCGCCTGGGCGACCTGGGCGTCGCCCCGCACGTCATCGAGCGGTGCCTGAATCACACGCCGCAGGGCGTGGCGGCGATCTACAACCGCAGCGAGCTCGCCGAGGAACGCATCGCGGCGACGAGGGCCTGGGAGGCCGAGCTGCAGCGGATTTTGAAGGAAGGGCACCCGGGCCCGCGGTAGACCGGGAGAGCGGGCACGACCGGCGATAGCCGCCGGCCGGCCCTGACCAAACCGACCTGGCAAGGAGGTCCGCATCATGGCTGAATCCGATTTTAACCGCGCTGCCGGCACGCCCCGCGATGTTCTCGAGCGAGGCGACCGGCTGGTGAATTCCGTTGCCGCCAAGGCCGATGTGCTCTTCGTCGTCGCCGGCCAACGTGTTCTCGACGAGCTCGACCAAGGGACAGCCTGCGTCTTGCTCGACGAACTCCGCGAGACAACCAAGGAGCTCCAGGCGGTGTTCCAGCAGCTTCGCGAGGCGCTCTGAACGAGTTGATTGTGAAGAACGGCGATTCAATCGACCAAGTCCCCGAAGGCGCGACCCTTCAGGACCTGGTCGATGTCTACATGCGCCTGCGCGATCCCGCCAGGTATCAGGCGGTCGTGGCCCCCCTGGTTGCGAAGTGCGAGGCGGAGTTCCACGATAAGTTCGAAGCGATCGAAGCGGCCGATGCGGCCCGAAGGCGAAAATTAACGGAGGCGATTCGCCTTCGATTCGGGGCGGAGCCCTACGAAGCCCTGGGGTGGACCATCGAGGAAGCCGTTGACGCCGCCAAGACGGCATCGGCGCGACGGCGCGGTGGCCAGCTGCTTCGCCGCCATCACATCCCCGCCATCGAGCCGGCGCTGAGGGCCTTTCTGCTCGCCGAACGGGAGGGCGACGCCTTCTCCGCCGCGATACGGCGTGCGCGTCGAGCTCTGGTCGACGCTGAGGTGAAGCACCCCCCCACCGACGGAACGCTGAGGGAGTGGCTTCGATACCTCATCGCGTTCGGCGTAAGCTCGATTCCGCCGCCCCGGATGGAGAAGCCCTAGCGCTCGCTCACACCAGCACCACCCGCGCGCCGTTGCGCTGCTCCTCGAGCAGGTTGTCAATCAGCGCGCGCATCCGCCCTCCACTGAAAATCTCGCCCTCGCTGATGCCTGACACGGTGATGGTGCGGTCCAGCGCACCGGCGCCGCCGGCGTCCGTTGCCGGCACGGGGGTCACCGGGGTTGCGGGCGTGCCGCCGGCCAGCGCCGGCGCAGCTGCGGCGCCGCCGCCGAACTGCTGGCTGCGGATCGCGTTCACCTGCGCGAAGGCGGCAGCGGCGTGGGCCGCGGCGAGGCCTACGTTGATCGGGTACGGGTAGCTGGAGAGGGTCTTGCTGATGCCCACGTAGGCGTTGACGATCGCCTGGGCGATCCCGGCCACCTTGTTGATCTCGAACATCGTCTTGTTCTCGCGCGCGACGCCGGCGGTGATGCTCGACAGATGGTCGGCCACCGTCTTGACCTGCTGGGAGAGCGTCGCGTTCTCGAAGCGCTGGATGTCGGTCCAGCCGCGCTCGCGGATCTTCGCCAGGTCCTTCATGTGCTTCTCTTCGAGCTGCTGGCGCAGGGCGTGGAACTGCTCCACGGTGAGCTGCTCCCAGGCCAGCGCCTCCTGCAGCTGCTCGACCTGGCGCTCGAACGCGAGCTGGCGCTGCTCCTCCTCGGACAGCAGCCCCTCCTGCAGCACCACCACGCGCTGCAGGACGTGGTCCTTGAGCCGGGCGATCTCGGCCTGCAGCTGCTCCTCCTCGGCCAGGGCGGCGGCCTCGGCCTCGTTGCCCAGCCGGGCCCCGGCTGCCGGGCCCCCGCGCCCACCGCCGCCGCCAAGCGCGTCTCGGGCGAGCAGCGCCGCCTCGGAGGCCGCGCGCGCGGCGGCTTTCAGGCGCTCCAGGAACTCCTCGACGCCTTCGGAGGGCAGCGGCTTGGATGCCAGCAGCTCGAACTCCTTGCGCGCGTCGCGCGCGGCCCAGGCCGCCTCGGCGTACATGGTTCCCAACCGCGACGCCCACTCCCGCTCACCGGAGAACATGATCTCGGCGATGTTCACGCCGGGGATGCGGTTCATGGCGCGGATGATCTCGTTGGCCCCGCGGGTCGAGCTGTCGACCAGCCGTGCGACCGCCTCGGTGGCGTCGGTCATGATCTTGAGGAAGGCGACCTGCCATTCTCGGCCCGTCGTCTCCAGCAGCTTGTAGGTCAGGTGCAGCCCCCGCAGCACGTCCAGGAAGTACGCCGTGGCGCGAACCGCCACCGACATGGCGCTGTCGATGTGGCTCTCGAACCCCCGGGCCTCGACCGCGGTGTCCTTGAGCGATACCGCGACCCACTCGATCACGGGGGCCAGGGCGACGCTGATCCTGTTCGCGACACCGTCCACCACCTTGCGCAGCGTCGTCATGGCGTCGTTCGCGCGCGCGATCGTCTCCGCGTCCACCTTGCTCACCGCCAGGCCGAGCGCCTCGACCTCCTTGCGGGAGAGCTGAATGCTGCTGCTGTCGATCTCGCGCAAGGCATTGCCCACGCTTCGCCCGAAGAGTTGCGACGAGACGCTGGCCTGCTCGGCGACCGGGATGAACTGGCGGATGCGCTCGTTGATGAGAGCGACGCGCTCGTCCGCGTCGAGGTTCGACAGCTCATCGGCCGACAGGCGCAGCCTGTCGAAGGTATCGCGCGCCTCCTTGTTCCCGCCGGCGGCCTCGCCAATGGTGTTGTTGAGCTTGCGCAGGGCGCCCTCCAGCGTCTCGTTCGACACGCCGGCGAGCTCGGCGGCGTGCTGAAGCGTGGCCAGGCCTTTGCTGCTGGAATCGAGAGCTCGCGCGAGCTTGGCCTGGGCATCGATCGCGTCCATGGCATTGGTGACCATCGCGGCCACGACGGCCGCGCCGGCGGCCGCGGCCGCGATCGCGAGCTTGCCCATCACGTCGATCGAGCCGCGCACGTTGCCGGCGAAGCTCCGCGTCGCTGCCTCGCCCTGCGCCAGCCCCTCGGTGAGACCGCTGATGTCCGAGCCGACGCGGACGATGAGAGAACCGATTTGAGTGCTCATGTCTCTGTTCCTTCCGTTGTGGTAGCGTCCGCTGCGCAGCCCTCGGGGCGGCGCCTGCCGCCCCGGTCGGCCTTCTCTTGCGCGTGCAATCGCAGCAGGAGACCCAGGTCGTAGCTGTCGATTTCCCTGTCGCTGGCGAGATCGTTGAACGCCTCTTCGACCAGCAAGTCGACCTGCGCCGGCGTCATGTTCCCAAAGCCGAGCGCCTCGAGGAGCTCGCCTTCCGCCTTCTTGCGCAGACGTGTGTACAGCTTGATGAGATCGAGAATATCCATCGTCAGCTCCGGATTCTTCGGCCGGTGACGGCCGACGGATTGGGCCGTGCGCACCAAACTAAGGAGATGAGTTTGGCGCCGCGAGGCCCTCCCCCGCTGCCGGCGGCGCGTGGCCGGTCATGAGTATGTCCCGCCGACTCCGGCGGGGGTGTCGCGAGGATATGACCGACCTGTCCTCTCCGCGCGACACGGACATCAGCTCCGCTCGCCCAGGGCCACGCACCAGGACAGGGTGTCGCCCCCGTTGCGGGGCGTCATGGGTGCATTCCAACGGCCCTTGCCGTCGACGCGCAGAATCAACCGGAAGGCGGTCTCGTCGGAGTCGAACAGCAGGTGGCCGCTGCGTTCGATCGAGACTTCCTTTCGCATCCCGATCGCGTACTGGCTGAAGTTCACCAGCAGCAGATCCCCAGCCTCGCCAAGCACCGGCATCTTCTCGGTGAACAGGACCTCGATGCCGAAGATGAAGAACCGGCCCGACTCCTCCCGCATCACCTTCACCGGTACGCCGCCGACGTGCTCGGTGCCGGCGACGTTGTATACGTGCTGCACCAGCGTCAGCAGCGGGATCACCAGATCGTGCGAGGCGACCCACACGGCGCCGCGGCGCAGCGTGGGGTGAAGGCGGCTGTACATCTTGACCAGGTTGTTAAAGACCACCGTGTCCGCTGCCTGGCCCGACTCCTTCGCGACGGTGATCAGGGCGGGGTCGTTCAGAACGCCGAGCGGCTTACCGACGCCGTCGCCGCGCAGGAACGCCTCGTCGAGCCCGAAGCCGGCGGCCTGCGTCATCAGGGTGGGGAGCTCCTGGCTGAAGAACCCGGAGTCGCTGAGCAGCTCGTTGGTCGCTGCGGTCAAGATCCCCGCCTTCGCGGCGACCAGCTTCATCGCCCTGGTCTTCGCCTTCTGGAACGTCAGTTTGTCGCCCTCGGCAGCCCAGGCGATGTTGAATCCGCCGATCGCCTGCTGGTTGTTGGTCAGGTCGAAGCCGCCGACCCATAAGCTGTTCGACTGCATGGGGAACAGGGTGGCGCGAGGGCGCACGACCTCTGAGTCGAGGCTTTCGTCGAGCATCTGGGCGACGTAGTACTCGGGGACCAGGGCCCCGCCGTCTGCCCCGACACCTTCGGAACTGCCGGTCGCTGCTGAGAACTGGATGCGCGGGTCCATCACGCCGGCGCGCACGGCGCCCAGAAACTCCCCGAACGTGGCGAAGCCGCCATTCGTGCGGCTGGCACCAGGGAACATCTCGGCGAAGCGGCGGCCGCGGGCGGGAGCCCCGTGGGGGTTCGTGTATCGCGGCAGAGCCGCGGGGTTGATGTCCTGCGCAGGGACGTTGAGCGCTGGCGCGGTGCGCTCGGCTTCGATCAGCGCCTTCTCGCGCTGGATGTCAGCATCCAGGCGTCTGATCTCGGCCAGCAAGGCCGTGTGCTCTGCCGCCTCCTGGATGGTGAGGTCCTGCCGCCCCTCGTCGACGACGCCGTCAAGGATCTCCTGCGCGCGGGCGGTGAGCTTTTGCTTCCGCTCCAGGTACGCTCGAAGTTTGGTGCTCACGATCAGTTACCTCCAATTTCTCGGGGAACGATCGCGAATGAAAAAGGCGCACGATCCTCCCCTGGGTTAAAGGGTCAGAACACGTGCGCCTTCTGCTCGAGCCGGCTTCGGCCGACCAGCGCGTCCTTCGGGACGCGCAGGCGGAATGCGTGAGTGTTGCCGCGCTTCGCTGTCATCGGCCGATAGCGACGGCTTCCATCCGATGACAACTACACGCCTGCCGACGATGCTACCAAGAAATTCAGCTGGGTGGAATAGCCCCCTTGTTCTCTCCGTACTTGATGGTCATCACAGCCCCCTCCTCGCGCTTCAGGGTCGCCGGATGGACCAGGTAATAGTGCAGCTTGAATGCGAAGGCATCGCTGGTGTTGCTGCCGCTGAAGGTGATCTGCCAGACCCAGCCGGCGGCCAACAGCTTATCAATCCTGGAGCGCTGTTTGCCATCCAGTTTCGGGTAACCTTCATTGAAGACTGCCGCGATGGCCTTTTGCAGCACGGCAGCCGCCGGCGGCTGTTTCTTTCTCACCTCCATCGCCAAGGAAATGCAGTCCTCCAGGCCATCCAGCACCTTTTCGAACCGCTCCTTATCTACGTGCATCACTTCGTTCATAGCACCTCCTTCAATAGTCGAGATACCCATACTCACCGCTACCCCCCTCCTCAAACTCCCGGCCGCAGAAAAGCGGCTACCACGTCGGTCTAGCCGCCGCCCCCGGCCGCGGTTGATGCCCCCGCCC
>CAZGTK010000137.1:0-6427 GCA_964528415.1 uncultured Burkholderiales bacterium
AGTTCGAGTTCGGGCTCGAGGACGGCGAGGTGGTGCTGATCGACGAGGCCCTGACGCCCGATTCGTCCCGCTTCTGGCCGGCGGCGGAGTACCGCACCGGCATCAGTCCGCCCTCGTTCGACAAGCAGTTCGTGCGCGACTGGCTGGAGACGCAACCGTGGGACAAGAAAGCGCCGGCGCCTGCCCTGCCGCCCGACATCCTCGAGAGGACCGCCGGGAAGTACCGCGAGGCGCTGCGGCTGCTGGTCGGGTGACGGGCAGCGGGTGATCGGTGACGCGGGATGGGGATGGGGAATGAGCAATGGGTGATGGGCGACGGCGAGTTCGTCGTTCCGGCGCATGCCGGAATCGAGGGGGGTTGCGCTTGCCTGATGGCCGACGGGTGATGCGCTCGTAGCTGATTCAGCACGGGTCTAGACCGTCGCCGCGTGACGCGCGTTTGCAACGCCCGCGTTGTCGGCATACTACGGTTTCCCCATTCCCCATTCCCCATTCCCCATCCCGCGGCACCCGATGCCTGAACCCGACATCGCCAGGGCCGTCGCCATCCTGCGCAGCGGCGGTCTGGTCGCCTTCCCCACCGAGACCGTCTACGGGCTCGGCGCGGACGCGGCCAACGCCGACGCGGTGGCGCGCATCTTCGCCGCGAAGGGGCGGCCCGAGTCGCACCCGGTGATCGTCCACCTCGCCGGCGCCCCGCAGGCGGCCGACTGGTCGAGCGGCCTCGGCGCGGCCGCGCGCACGCTGGCCGAGCGGTTCTGGCCCGGCCCGCTGACGCTGATCGTGCCGCGCGGCGCGCGCGTGCCGGACGCCGTCACCGGCGGCCAGGACACGGTGGGCCTGCGCGTGCCCGCGCATCCGGTGGCGCAGCGTCTGCTGACGGCGTTCAGCGGCGGCATCGCCGCGCCGTCGGCCAACCGGTTCGGCCGCATCAGCCCGACCACGGCGGCGGACGTCCTCGCCGAGCTCGGAACCGCGGTCGACCTGATCCTAGACGGCGGCGCCTGCCCCGTCGGCATCGAGTCCACCATCGTCGACTGCTCGGGAGATCAGCCCATGTTGCTGCGCCCCGGCTCGATCACGGCCGAGGCCATCGCCGAGGTTCTTGGCGCGCCGCTCGCCGAGGCGGGCCCCCGCGCGCCGCGTGCGCCGGGACGCCTGCCGTCGCATTACGCGCCGCAGACGCCGCTGGTGCTGGTGGACGCGGCGGCACTGACCGGGCTGGAGCAGCGCGCCAGCGACGAGCGCATCGCGGTGCTCTCGCGCAGCCCGGCGCCGGCGGCGGCGGAGCACCTGGTCTGGGTGACCGCACCCGCCGAGGCGGCCGACTACGCGCGCACGCTGTACGCCAGCCTGCGGCGGCTCGACCGCCTCGGCTGCAGCGTCATCATGGTGGAGACGCCGCCGGCCGAGCCCGCGTGGGCCGCGGTGCTGGACCGACTCTCGCGCGCCGCCGGCGGCACGCCGCCCGAAGCGGCCTGAGCCGACGGCACGCGCATGGAGCCCGTCGTCCTGTTCTTCGTGCTCGGCATCGCCGCCGGCGTGCTGCGCTCGGACCTGAAGATTCCCGGCGCGCTTTACGAGGCGCTGTCGATCTACCTGCTGCTCGCGATCGGTCTCAAGGGCGGCGTCGAGCTCGCACGCCACTCGCTGGCGAGCATCGTGCTGCCCTCGCTCGCGGTGATCGCCCTCGGCCTGGTGATCCCGCTCATCGCCTTCGGCGTGCTGCGTCTGCTGGGCCGGCTGCCGCGGCCCGACGCGGCGGCCGTCGCCGCTCATTACGGTTCCGTCAGCGTCGTGACGTTCGCGGTCGGCGGGACCTACGCCGCTGCCCGCGGCGAGGCGGTCGAGGGCGTGCTCACGGTGTTCCTCGTGCTGATGGAGTTCCCGGCGCTCGTGGTGGGCGTGCTGCTCGCCCGCTGGGGCCGCGCCGGGCACGCGTTCGGCCGCCTGGTGCGGGAAGTCCTCGCCGGCAAGAGCCTGTTCCTGTTGCTGGGCGGGCTGGTCATCGGCTGGGTGGCGGGGCCCGACGGCATCGCGCCGCTCGACCGCCTGTTCTTCGATCTGTTCAAGGGCGTGCTGGCGTTCTTCCTGCTGGAGATGGGGCTGGTCGCGGCGGGCCGCCTCGCCGACGTGCGCCGCTTCGGCGCTTTCCTGGTCGGCTTCGCCCTGACCATGCCGCTGCTCGCCGCGGCGCTCGGCCTCGCGCTCGGCTGGGCGCTGGGCCTTTCGATCGGCGGCACCGCGCTGCTCGCCACCCTGGCCGGCAGCGCGTCCTACATCGCGGCGCCGGCGGCCATGCGCATCGCCGTGCCCGAGGCCAACCCGGCGCTGTCGATCGCCGCGTCGCTGGGCGTCACGTTCCCGTTCAATCTGCTGGCGGGCATTCCGCTCTATTTTGCGGCGGCCCGCTGGATCCACGGAGGCTGAGATGGAGCTCGCGCGCCGGAAACTGCTGACGATCGTGTGCGAGGCGAACCTGGAGCGCGAGCTCGGGCGCGACCTCTTGCGGCTTGGCGCCCACGGCTACACGGCGATCGAGGCCCACGGCCGCGGCGAGCGCGGCGAGCGCGACGCGGCATGGGGGCCGTCGGCCAACGTGCGCGTCGAGGTGGTGTGCGACGAAGCGGTGGCCGAGCGCATCATGCAGCACGTGCGCGCGGTCTACCTCGCGCACTACGCCGTGGTGATGTACCTCACCGACGTCGAGGTGCTGCGGCCGGAGAAGTTCTGAGCCCGGCGCCGCCGGCTACTTCGCCAGTTCGCGGTCGAGGAAAGCCTTCACCGCGCTCATCATGGCCGCTTCACGCCCGGCGAAGAAGTGGTCGGCGCCGGGGATCACCACCTGTGCCGAGCCCGGAATCCGCTTCACCGCGTTGGCGCGCTGGTCCGCGAACTTGAGCACGTTCTCCAGGTCCTTCTCGCCGTACAGGTCCAGCACCGGCGCCTTCAGGTTTTGCGGCTCGGCCAGCTTGCCCGAGAGGCCGATCGCGACCCACGCTTCCACCGTCGCCTCGCTGCGGTTGACGAGGTAGTAGTTCGTCATGCGCGAGCCCAGGCTGTGCGAGACGATGGCCACCCGCTGGTAGCCTTCCTTGCGCAGGAACGCGACCGCAGCCGCCAGCCGCTCGGCCGCCTCGGGGAAGGTCTTGTCGTAGGCCTCCGGCCGGGCGTCGACTTCGAGGATCGGCATCTGCACCGACAGCGTGGTGAAGCCGCCGTCGGCGAGGCCGGAGCGCAGGGTGTTGATGATGCCGTGGTCCGGGTGCACGCCGATCCCGTGCACCGTGATCACCGCGCCCCTGGGCTTCTGCGCCTTGGTGTAAATCGTGAGGAACCTGTGCCCGGCCGAATCGGTGAGGTAGACGGGATCGCCGACGACGATGCCCGGCGTGATCTCGTCGGCCCACTTCTTCTCGCGCGCGTAGTCGGATTTCGCCAGCGCGGGCGCCGCCACGCACAGCGCCAGCAGCCACGGCAGTAATCTCGTCGTCAGTCGCTTGCCCAGCATTGCTCCAGTACCTCCTTGACCCAGTGGTCGGCCTCGTCGAGGGCGCTCGCCAGGTAGCCGCCGTCCTTGCGCTGCTCCATCGCCCGCAGCCTGGCCGATTTGACGTTGGCTTCGCGCACAGGATAGCCGAGCCGCTCGAAGCGCTGCCGCTCGATGGCGATCTCCTCGGCCGGCGCCGAGGCGAACCACAGCCACTCGGCGGCAAACGCGTCCGCCAGCGCGGTCAGCTCGTCGAAGTCGCCCTCGGCGATCGGCTCGCCGGGCGACAGCGTCTGCTCTTCGTAATTCTCCGCGGCCACGTCGACGATCCAGCGCAGGCGCCACTCCGGCATCGCGCCGGCGGTCGCCGTCAGCTCGACGCGCCGCGCCGGCTCGTCGCGCACCAGGCGGAACAGCGCGTCGCGCGTCGCGGTGGCCACGTAACCGCGCCACTCGCCGGGGCCCACGCGCAGGAGCCGGAAGCCGATCTCGAGAGCGCCGCTGCGATCGACGCTGACGAAGGTGGCGCCGCCGGCCGCGGCGCGCTCGGGCTGCGCATCGTGGCTCACCAGCAGGCCCTGCTGGATCACGGCGCTGCCGTGCGCCGCGCCGTCCCCGCTGACCCAGTCCACGGACAGCGTGAGCAGCGGGAAATCCTGCGACGCGGTGACGAAGGGCGGAAACGGCAGGCCGCCCTCGACCTTCACGTCGTAGTGCAGGAAGCCGGGACTGTGACGCTCGGCGACGGCGTCGGTCAGGCCCTCGGCGGCGAGCAGCGCGGCGAGGCGGGTCTTGAATGGCTCCAGCGCCGCGGTCTCGCCGCTCACCCGCACCGTCGCGTGCGTGATCATGCGCTCTCCGAGAGGGCGAGATCGGCGGCCGTCTCCGGCTCCTCGGCCATCGCCTTTTCCGCGCGCGCGAGCAGCTCCTCGGCGCCGCGGCCGTGATCGGGATAGGCGCCCACGCCGAGCCGCGCCGCGAGCGAGGTCGTGCGGTTGCGGCTGCGCCACGGGTTGGCCGCCAGCACCGTGCGCAGGCGCTGTGCGACGAGCAGCGCCGAGGCCAGGTCGGTTTCCGTCAGCAGGATGGCGAACTCGTCGTCGTTCATCTTGGCGACGACGTCGCTCGAGCGCAGCTCGCCGCGCAGCAGGTCCGTGACGTGGCGCGTGAGGCGCAGCGTCGAATCGCGATGCCACACCCGGTCGCGGCCGGCGAGCGCGCCGACCTCCAGCGTCAGCACGCTGAACGGCCGCTCGTAGCGGGTGCCCCGCTCCACCTCGCGGTCGAGCAGCGCGACGAACGCGCCCGGCGTCAGCAGGCCGGTGTCCTCGTCGGTGTCCGAGAGCAGCCGCATCTTGCGCAGCGCCTCGTGGATGTCGGCGGAGAACATCGTCACCAGGTAGGCCACCAGCAGCACCGGCGCGAGCCGCGCGGCGAGCTGGCCGGCGTAGGCGGCGTTCAGGATCGAGGGCGTGTCGCCGCCCTGGTAGCCGAGCAGGACGAAGCAGGCGACGATCAGCAGCACCTGCAGCAGGGTCACGAGCTTGCCGAGCGTCAGCGCGGCCGTGATGACCGGGATCAGGTAGAGGTTGAGCAGCGGGCTCTCCAGCTCGCCCGTGAACCACACGACCCAGGTGACGAACGCGATCATGACCAGCGTCTCGACCGTCAGCCGGACGCGGCTTTCCTCGCGGTAGAAATGGAAGTAGTGGAAGCCGACGACGAACGCGCCGTAGAAGAAAAGCCCGGTCGTGATGGGCAGGCGCGCCTCGGGCTTCGGCGCCTCGACCACGAGGTAGAGCAGCACCAGCACCAGCGTGAGCCATTCGAGCTCCGCGACGGTGCGCGAGAAGCCCTTGAGTTCCTCGTGGCTGAAACTGAGCCCCGCCTTGGTCATGCGTTTCTCGTTATCGGTTCGACCGCCGCCCGGCGTCCACCGGCGCCGCGCCCCTCGTCGCGGCGATCATGCGGAATCATAAACAAAAACGCCGCCCCGCGGGCGGCGGCGCGGGGTCAGAGCGCGTCGGCGAGCACGCGGGCGACGTGCACCGCCCGGCGCTGCGCGCCGTCGTGGATCTGGTGCCGGCAGCTCGTGCCGTCGGCGACCACCACGGTATCGTCGCCGGCGCCGCGCACGGCCGGCAGCAGCGCCGCTTCCGCCATCGCAAGCGAGACCTCGACGTGGCGGGCGTCGAAGCCGAACGCGCCCGCCATGCCGCAGCAGCTCGACGGCACCGTTTCCACCTGCAGGTCCGGCACCATCCCGAGCGCCGCGGTCACGGCGGGCATGACGCCGAACGCCTTCTGGTGGCAGTGGCCGTGCACCAGCGCCCGGGCATGGCGCGAGCCGCGCAGCGGCAGCCTGAGCCGCCCCGCCTCGTGCTCGCGCACGAGAAACTCCTCGAACATGAGGGCCGCGTTGGCAAGGGCCGAGCTGTCCTCGCCCGGCAGCAGCGATCGGAACTCGTCGCGCAGGCCCAGCAGGCACGACGGTTCCAGCCCGACCACGGGCACGCCGCTCGCGACGAACGGCCGGAGCGCCGCCAGCGTCCGGCCCGCCTCCGCGCGCGCCTCGTCCACCATGCCGGCGGCGAGGTACGTGCGGCCGCAGCACAACGGGCGGCCGCCGTCAGCAGGCTGCCCGACCGTCACGCGGTAGCCTGCCGCAGCGAGCACCTTTACCGCCGCGCGCAGGTTCTCCGGCTCGAAGTAGGTATTGAACGTGTCGGCGAGCAGCACGACCTCGCTCCCGTCGCCGCCCGCCGGCACCTCGGCCTGGCCGCGAAAGGGGTCGCGCCGCCAGACCGGCAGCGTGCGCCGCGCGGAGATCCCGGCCAGCTTCTCCGACAGCGCCGCCAGGCCCGGCACGCGGTCGCGCAGGTTCGCGAGCGGCGCGAGGCGCGCGGCCCAGGGCGCGTAGCGCGGCAGGTGGGCGAC
>CAZGTK010000138.1:0-6420 GCA_964528415.1 uncultured Burkholderiales bacterium
CCGGCGGCGCGGGGCCCGGCCGCCTCGCGCGCGCGCCCGAAACGCCGGCGCCGGCCATGAGCGCCGTCCTCGCAGCGCCCGCCTCGCTCGATCAGCTCGGCACGCCCGCGCTCGTGCTCGACTCCGACCGGCTCGACCGCAACATCCGCCGGCTGCGCGCGCGCCTGGACGGGCTCGGCGTGCGGCTGCGCCCGCACCTCAAGACCGCCAAGAGCATCGACGTCGCGCGGCGCGTGATGGACGGCCCGGCCGGGCCGATCACGGTCTCAACGCTGAAGGAGGCGGAGTACTTCGCGGGGCACGGCGTGCGCGACGTCCTCTATGCCGTCGGCATCGCGCCGGGAAAACTCGACCACGTCGCGCGCATCCGCGCCGGCGGCGTCGATCTCGCGGTGATCGTCGACAACGTCGAGGCGGCGCGGGCCGTGGCCGCGTTCTCCCGCGGCCGCGGGGACCGCATCCCGGCGCTGATCGAGGTCGACTCCGACGGCCACCGCTCCGGCGTTCAGCCGGGACAGACCGATCTGCTGGTCGGCGTCGGCCGCGCGCTGTACGACGGCGGCGCCGAGCTGCGCGGCGTGATGACGCACGCCGGCGCTTCCTACGACCGCCGCACGCCGGCGGCGCTGGCGGCGATCGCCGAGCAGGAGCGCGCCGCCGCGGTCGGTTGCGCCGAGGCGCTGCGCGGCGCCGGGCTGCCCTGCCCGACGGTCAGCGTCGGCTCGACGCCGACCGCGCATTTCGCGCGCCGGCTCGACGGCGTCACCGAGGTTCGCGCCGGCGTGTTCATGTTCTTCGACCTCGTCATGGCCGGCATCGGGGTGTGCAGCCTGGACGACATCGCGCTGGGCGTGCTCGCGACCGTGATCGGCCACCAGCGGCAGAAGGGCTGGATCCTCGTCGACGCCGGCTGGATGGCGCTCTCGCGCGACCGCGGCACCGCGAAGCAGGCGCTCGACCAGGGCTACGGCGTCGTGTGCGACCTGGACGGCCGGCCTTATCCGGACCTCATCGTGGCGGACACCAACCAGGAGCACGGCATCGTCGCCGCGCGGCCCGGCAGCGGCGCGCCGCTGCCCGACCTGCCGGTCGGCGCGATGGTCCGCATCCTGCCGAACCACGCGTGCGCCACCGCCGCGCAGCACGACCGCTACCACGTCGTCGCGGGCAGCCGCGAGCTGCGCGCCGTCTGGCCGCGCTTCAGCGGCTGGTGAGGCGCGGCGCTGCCCGGCCGACACGCGGCCTTAACGTCCGCTCGGTAACCTTTCCCGGGCACTGCCGTTCGAACGGGAGAATCACTCGATGCCCCACGTCAACGTGACCCTGGTCAACCATGAAGGCGCCGTCGAGATCTCGACCACGAGCAGCGCGGCGCAGTTCTGGAACGGCACGGCCCACGATGCCGCCGGGCGCATGCTGGTCGCGCACGACAGCGAGGCTCCCGGCCCGGTCCACGCGGGCATCCGCCATACCAACGGGGGACTTCGCTGCATCTCCGAAGGCGCCGTCGCCGCCTACACGGCGGAGGGTTTCGCGCTCGATGACACCGGGGCGCAGGTCATCACCTGGGAGGCGCCGACGCGGCGCATCGCCGGCCTCGGCGTCGACGACGAGGGTCGTCTGAGCGTCCGCGAGAGCTGAGCCGGCGCGCCGCGCGGACGGCGCCGGCCCGCCCTCAATCCAGTCGGTTCACCGGCTCGAACGCGTCCTCCGCGTCCTTGATGCGAAGCGCGGCCACCACCTCCGACATCGCCTCGTCGAGCCGCCGCAGCACGGCGTCCGGCAGGCGGAAGAGGGTGTCGGGCAGCAGCCCCATCGACGGGCCGTCGATCGACCGCAGCAGCGCCTCGCCCTCGCGGGTCGGATGGAGCCGCACGATGCGCTGGTCGGCCGTGTCGCGCTCGCGCGCGATCATGCCCTTCCCTTCCAGCTGATCCAGCAGGTTGCTGGCCGTGGACTGGTGCAGCGACATGACGGCGGCGAGATCGGCGACGCGCATTCGCGGGTGGCGGACGACCTCGGTCAGCGCCCACAGCTGCGGCGCCGCCAGCCCGACCTCGGCCTCGACCCGGCGCGAGTGCTGCTGCGAGGCGCGCACCACCACGCGGAACTTGCGCAGCACCTCCAGGACCCGCTCGTCGTGCTTGAGCGAGCGGCCGCGCGGCGCGGCGGGTCTGCCGGCCGGGCGGCGTGGCGGGTTTGTCTTGCGGGTCGGCATCGGGCTCCCTGCTTCGTCGCAGTGCCGCATGATAGCATCGCGAAAAATATATTTGCACAAAACGAATTGTCGGAATACCATTTGCCGCCACCATCAGGAAGCGGAGGCGCAGGCATGAAGTTCGGCGTAAGGCTCGCCGTGCAGGGCGAGATGGGGGCGCAGGGCCAGGGCTGGGACTACGCCCGGCGCATGGCGCTGGAGGCCGAGGAACTGGGCTTCGACAGCGTCTGGCTGCCGGACCACGTCGTCAACGCGCACATGGCCAAGCGCACGCCGATGCTGGAGAACTGGACCGTGCTCTCGGCGCTCGGCGCGCTGACCAGCCGCGTGCGCTTCGCCGGCCACACCTTCAACAATTCGCTGCGCAACCCGGCCGTCATGGCCAAGATGGCGGCCACCTTCGACGTCATGTTCGGCGGCCGGCTGATCTACGCGCTGGGCTCCGCCTGGTTCCGCTACGAGTCCGAGGCCTACGGTCTCGCCTGGGACGAGCACGACGACCGGGTCGCGCGCCTGCGCGAGGCGCTGCTGATCGCCAAGGCGCTGTGGACGCAGGACGAGGTCGACTTCAACGGCCGCTACTACACGCTCAGGCAGGCGTACCTGGAGCCCAAGCCGGTGCAGAAGCCGCACATCCCGATCTGGGTGCCCGGCGACTCGCCGGCCATCCGCGACCTCGCGGCGGAGTTGGGCGACGCCTGGCTGTTCTACTCCAAGCCGCCCGAGACGATCGCCGCCTACGCCGAGGACATGAAACGGCGCCGCGGCGGAAAGGCGATGCCGATGGCGACCTCCACCGTCTCGCTGGTGGGCCTGGCCGACGCCGACATCCAGAAGTGGAGCGTGCTCTACGCCGAGGAGCGCAAGCACCGCTTCGCCGTGCCGCCGACGCCGCAGGACGTGCTGAACGAGAACCTGTGGGGACCCGCCGAGCGCTGCATCGAGCGCGTGCGCGCCTGGCGCGACGCCGGCATCGACCACCTCGTCGTCCAGCCGATCCCGCCGCTTGAGGGCATGCGCGCGTTCGCGCGCGAGGTGATGCCGGCGTTCGCGGAGCAGGCGGCGACGGTTACCTGACGCGGCGCCGCGCCTTGGGGCGGCGTCCGTGCAGTTCGCGTGCATCATCGTCGCAACAACCAGGAGGAGTGGCCATGAATCGCAGACACGCAATCGCGGCGCTGTTCGCCGTGACGCTGGCGGGCGCCGCAGCGCCCGGGACGGTTTCCGCCGAAAGCTATCCGGCGCGGCCGATCGAGATCATCGTGCCGTTCGGCCCCGGCGGCGGCGCCGACCAGATGGCGCGCATGCTGAGCAAGCTGCTGGAAGCGGATCTCGGCACCTCGCTGCCGGTGATCAACGTCCCGGGCGGCACCGGCGCGGTGGGCCTGAGCAAGGTGATGGCCTCGCCCGCGGACGGCTACCAGCTGGTGGTGATGACCGGCGAAGTCGTCGGTCTGGCCGCGCACCCGAAACCGAAGTGGACGACGAAGGACATCATCCCGCTGGCGATCCTGATGCGTCAGCCCTCGGGGCTTTTCGTCACCGAGGCGAGCCGCTTCAAGACCTGGTCCGATCTCGAGGCCGAAGCCAAGGCCAAGCCCGGCAGCATCAAGGTGGCGCACAACGGCTTCGGCAGCCCCGATGACATCGTCGTCAACTTTCTCGCCAGCAAGGGCATCAAGCTGACCACCGTGCCCTACGCGAAGCCGGGCGAGCGCTACTCGTCGCTGCTCGGCGGGCACTCCGACGTGCTCTACGAACAGGCCGGCGACCTGCGCACCTTCATCGAGGGCAAGCAGATGCGCCCGCTGATCTTCTTCGGCGACAAGGGCATGCCGCAGTTTCCGGGCATCCCGGCGTCGAAGGGCCTCGGCCTCGACATCCAGCTCGACCAGATCCGCATGATCGGCATCCGCGCCGACACCGATCCGGCCAAGGTGAAAAAGCTGGCCGACGCTCTCGCCAAGGCGGCCAAGTCGCCCGAGTTCACGGCTTACCTCGACCAGCAGTGGTCCGAGGCGGGCTTCTTCATGAGCGGCGGCGAAGCGGTCAAGTTCGTGCAGGACCAGATCGACCTGATGAAGCGCTCGACGCAGTAAGCCGCCGCGTCCGATAAGCAAGAAAGGCCTGCGAGATCGCAGGCCTTTTTTCATCGAGTTGCCGGCAGCCGCTAAGAGGTTCGAGACCCCTCCGGCGTCCCCGCGCCCCTGCCCCGCGCCGCCCCTCACCGCGGGCGCAGGTGCCCGGGACATCGGCATTCCCCGTCATCCATCCGCCTAACCATGACCCCGGCATGAGCGGTATGATCACGGCAGCTTGAGCTGGCTTCTGATCCGAAGCCCCCTTGGTTCGCTTGCCCGTGAGGGTCCGGCGATTTTTGCGGGAGGGACACGGTGAAAGAGCAAAGTCTTGATGCCGCCATCGTCGGCGCCGGCTGGGCTGGCCTCAGCGTCAGCCAGGCTCTCAAGTCGCGCGGACTTCGGCACGTCGTCCTCGAGAAGAGTCGCATCTGCGAGACGTGGCGCGCGCAGCGGTGGGACGCGTTCTTCATGAACACGCCGAACGTGCACACGGTCATGCCCGGCGACCGCTATGAGGGCGACGATCCCGAAGGTTTCATGACGCGTGACGAGTTCGTGGCGATGGTGGCGGAATATGCCCAGCGCCACGAGCTTCCCGTCCGGACGAATACCGCGGTCACCTCGGTTCGTCCTCACGCGGAGGGCGGCTTCGAGATCGTCACGTCGCGCGGCGCGATCCGCGCCCGCAACGTCGTCGTCGCGACCGGGAATCTCAATGTCCCGAAGCGTCCGCCGGCCGCTGCGAAACTGCCTGTCGCGGTGACGCAGCTGGACGGCTCCGATTACCGGCGGGCGTCGCTGCTGCGCCCGGGCGCCGTGCTCGTTGTCGGGTGCGGGAACTCCGGCGGACAGATTGCCGAGGACCTGGCGCGCTCCGGGCGCAAGGTCTTCCTCGCCACCGGCCGCAACGGCCGCGTGCCCAGGCAGTACCGCGGCCGCGACATCTCGCTCTGGCTCGAGCAGACCGGCCGCTACGATCGGCCGCGGACCGCGAGAACCGGACGCCCGCTCCTTGGCGCGACGCACACCATCAGCCTGCAGTCGCTGAGCGCGATGGGCATCGTCGTGCTGGGCCGGTTCACGGACGTCGACCGCCGCGGGGCCCTGGTGTTTGCGGACGATCTGCAGGAGAACGCGCGGTTCGGCGACCAGGTGGCGGCAGAGCTCAGAGGCGAGATCGACGCCTTCATCGCGCGCGAAGGCCTGGCGGTGGGCCCGCCCGTCGTCGACGACGCCGAGGCCGTTGCGCCGCAGTTTCCGGATCCGGCGATCCTGTCGCTCGACCCGGCGGCGAGCGGCATCTCAACGGTGATCTGGTGCGTCGGCTTCCGCGGCGATTTCAGCTGGCTCCGAGTACCCGGCGCGATCGATGATCGCGGGGACCCGGTGCAGGATCGCTGCGTTTCGGTTCCGGGCATCTACTTCGCCGGGCTCGACAACTCGTCCTCGCTCAAAGCGGGGACGATTCTCGTCGCGGCGCAGGAGGCGAGCCGGATCGCCGGCCATATGCGTTGAACGTCCGACGCGCCCGTCCCCGCAATGCGCCGGCAGCGCATCGTTCCTGCGGTCACAAGCAAAAAAGGCCTGCGAATCTCGCAGGCCTTTTTCGTTGGTGTTCCTGGTAGGCGGTCGGGGATTCGAACCCCGGACCAACGGATTAAAAGTCCGCTGCTCTACCGGCTGAGCTAACCGCCCGAAAGGCGCGGATTTTACCGGAGCGTGACAGGCGGGGTCAAACCGCTTTCCCTCGTGGTGGAGGCCGTCGGGCGCGGCGGCGCGCCCCGCGGTCAGGCCTCCTGCATCATGCGCCAGTACTGGTACTTCATGGTGCCGGCGGCGCCGATGACGATCGAGAAAAACGCGATGATCGATCCGATCGCCAGCGTCGAAACCCCGGTGATCGCCTGGCCCACCGTGCAGCCCATCGCCAGCACGCCGCCGACGCCCATCAGCACGCCGCCGATCGCGTGGTTCAGAAAATCCTTGAAGTTGACGAACCACTCGATGCGGAAGCCCTTGGTGAAGATCGCCCACAGGAACGAGCCGAAGATGACGCCGGCCAGTGCCACCACGCCGAAGTTCACGAACGTGAGCTTGGTGGGCTCCATCAGGAAACGCACC